>DATARD010000010.1:0-4108 GCA_036264355.1 Thermoanaerobaculia bacterium | reverse complement strand
TCGCGCCCGGGCCGGTGATCCCGTCCTCCCTGCGTCCGGCCGCGCCCAGCGCGCCGCCTCCCCCGGCCAACCCGAAAGACGCCGCCATCCCCGCCTACCTTCCCCTGGTCGCCCTGGGCATCGCGGCGCTCGCCCTCCTGCTCGGCGCGATCGCCGCGTTCCTGCTCGGCCGGTCCGGGAGCATGGTCGCGGTGGCCGCCTCGATCCTGGTTGCGCTGGTGATCGCCGGAGGCGCCCTCTACTGGGGCTGGTCCCTGGGCGGCCGGCGGCTCGCCGCGGCGCCCGCGGCGGCCGGCTCCAAGGTGATCGGCCGTGGCGGTGTCGGCGCCCTGGCGCAACTGCGCGCGATCCTCGCCGCCGGCACGGACCGCGCCGAGATCGAGAAACGGCTGACCGCGCCGACCGTCGACGCGCAACAGCACGACGTCCAGAGCCTGTGGCGGGCGCAGTACCTGCTCGGCGAAGGCGATTTGAACGGCGTCGACGCCATCCTCCGCGGCTTTCCCAGTCCCGCGCCCTATCCGCTAGCCGAGCTGCTGCGCGCCCGCCTCGCCTTCCGCCGCCTGCGGCATGAGGAGACAGGCTGGCTCTATCAGACCGCGATCGGCCGCGGCCACGACGACGACGGACTGCGTCTCGAAGCCGCGTTCGCCAGCGCGTCGACCGACGCCGAGGACCGCGCCGAGGGCGAATTCGCCGACATGGTGAACATGGGCACGCGCCTCGCGGAGCCCTGGTACATCGCCGCGCAGATCGCCGCCAGCCAGGACCGCATGGACGACGCCGAGACCTTCCTGCGCCTCGCCTGGAAGCTCGAGCCCGCCCCGCGGGCCGACCTCTTCCGCAACCCCCTGCTCTCCTTCCTGGTGGCGCGCCCGAACATCTTCCCGCTGTTCCAGCTCGGCGTCGCCGCCGAAGCGCACGTCCCTCCCGAAGGCGACCGCAAGCCGCTCACCCTGCCCCCCGGCGCCACGGCCGTCACCTGCGGCCAGGGTCTGCGCCTGACGGTGGGCACCGCGGAGCTGTCCGTGCCGGGCGGCGCGCAGCTCGCGCCGGCCGACGCCGTCATCGAGGACGCCGACACCTGGAAGCGCCACAGCGAAGCCAAGGCGCTCGCGGCCCTGCCGACCCTCAAGGCGCAGGCCACCGCGTCAGGCGGTGGATTGCAACCGCAGCTCCTCCGCATCGCCGAGCAGGCCGGCCGCGCGCTGGCCGAGCAGAACCGCTGGAGCGATCTGGTCGATCTCACCCAGCCGATCGCGCCGAAGATCGAGAACGCACCGGCGTCCCTCGTCCGCCTGCGCGCCCAGGCCCTCCACCGCCTGCTGCGCGACGATGAGGCGCGCCAGCTCCTGGTGCGCCTGGCGAAGACCGACCTCGCCAGCCGCCGGCCCTCGACCGGCACCCTGTTCGATCTCGCCGAGCTGTTCGCCGCCTCCGGCGAATACGACACCGCCATCAAGCTGCTGGAGAAGGCCGACTCCCTGCTGCCGGAGCCGCGCGCGGCGCGCCGCCGCCGCCAACTCGCCATGGACCGCGACCTCGAAAGCTCCTACGGCAGCTTCCGCTCGGAGCACTTCGAGGTGCGCTATCCCAAGGCCACGGGCGAGCACTACGCCCGCCAGGTCGCCTGGGTGCTGGAGCAGGAGCGCACCCGCCTGCAGCACTGGATTCCGCCGGCCGCCGGCAAGCTCATCGAAGTCCACCTCTTTCCTTATAAGGACTTCTACGCCAGCTTCGGCGGCGACATCGCCGTCATCGGCATCTTCGACGGCAAGGTGCGGGTGCCGTTCGCCGAGATCCGCAGCCTCGATCCGCGCCTGGTCGCCGTCCTTTCCCACGAGCTGGCGCACGCCCTGATGGCCGCCGCGACCGGCGGCCAGGCCCCGCACTGGTTGCAGGAAGGTCTCGCGCAGCACATCGAGATGGGCACCCGGCAGGTCAATCCGCTGCCCGACCTCGCCCGCACTGGCCGCGCCCTGTCGTTCCCCACCGTCGATCCGATCCTGCGCGGCTTCGCCGAGGAGCGGTTCGTCACCCTGGCCTACAGCGAAGCGGCGTGGGCGGTCGCCTTCATCGAATCGCGCTTCGGCGACAAGGCGATCCCCCGTCTCCTCACCACCTTCGCCGCCGGCAAAACGACCGAGCAGGCGCTGCAAGAAGTCTGCGGCATGACGCCGGCCGAGTTCGACCGCGCCTTCTGGGCCTGGGGACAAAGCGGACCGCAGGTGCGCGCGCTCGAAGCCCGGCGCTACGACGTCGACTACGCCCGCCAGGAGCACCAGGCGCACGAAGACGACTCACCGCACGCCGGCCTGCGGCCCCAGAGCACGCTGAGCCGGCCCGCGGTGGTCGACGAAAAGCGCGGGAGAATGGTCCTCTGGTACGCGACCTACACCCGGCGCACCGACGGCATCAAGCGCATCCTGCGTCCCATCCTCCAGACCTACGACGGGCAGAGCGACGCGGTGCGCGGCAGCATCGCTTCGGCGTGCGGCGAGCTCTCCACCCAGGTCGGCCACGTGCTCGCCGATCCCGAGCCCTGGTCCTCGCTCGACGGCGACGTCAACCGGGCGTTGCGCGACTCCTACATCCTGATCGGCAATATGGGAGACGCCTGCCGCACCGGCCGCGACGCCGAAGCGCGAGCCCTCATCGGCCAACTCAACGCCGCCCTCGCCAAGGCGGCCGAGCGCCTGGCGCCCTACGGCCTCAATCCCTGAGCGGGAACACATCCTGCAGTGGCGATCTCCCTGAGGGAGGTGCGTCATGAGAAGCCCACGAACCCTGTTCATCCTCTTCTTCCTGCTCATCCTGCTCATCGTGGCCGCCCACGGAGCCCGGGCGGGCACCTGTGTCGGCGGTCCCACGCCCGGGACGACCTGCTCCACCGACGCGCAGTGCGGCAAAGCCTGCGCCGGCGGACCGACCCCCGGCACGGGTTGCATCCTCGACTCCGAATGCGGCCGGGCCTGTCGCGGCGGGCCAACCGCCGGCCAGAAGTGCACCAACGACACCGAATGCGGCAAAGCCTGCCGCGGCGGCAGCGCCAAGCCGGGGACGAGCTGCACCGTCGACACCGACTGCGGAAGCCTCTGCGTCGGGGGAGCCCTGCCGGGCACCCCATGCACCTACGCGTCGCAGTGCGGCATGGCCTGCAACGGCGGACCGAGCGCCGGCCACGCCTGCTCCTTCGATTCCCAATGTCCCGGAGGAGCCTGCGCCAGCGGCGTCTGCGCCGCCGGCTCCTGTATCACCGCGGCCTGCGACAACATCGGCGCCTGCTCGAACGTCGGCCGCTGCTCGGGGTGAGGGCAGGGCGCCAGACGGTATGCTCCTCTCCACAGGAGGAGGATCTGCATGAGCCAGGCGACGATTGTGGTGGAAGGCACCTTCCGGGAAGGCTACGAGCAGTATTTCGAAGAATATTCGAGGACCATGAGAACCTTTCTCGCCAAGCACCAGACCACCGTCATCCGCCGGCAACGCGTCAAGAAAACTCTCTACGGCGCGCACAGACCCGACCTCCTCATGGTGATCGACTTTCCGACCGAAGAGCTGGCCGAGACTCTCTTCTTCCAGCAGGAGTATCTGGACATCCTGCCCTTGCGAGATCGGATCTTCGCGGATTTCAGAATGTATCTGGCGGCGTATGGAGAGATCTGAGGCGCCGGAGGGGTATCGGAGGTCCATGTGGTGTCGCCGAGGTCGCGAGCTTTGATTTCTTTAGACCGAGGCCTCAGGCGTCAATCACCGTGAGGTGGCGGAGTCCGTCGGGCACGGCCTCAGCAGGGATGCGGCGGTCGAAGGTGGCGAGGTTGGCGCGATGGCGGCGGGCCAGGGCGAGGAGGTAGAGGTCCGTCAGCGCAAGCCCGGCGTGGTTTCGACCCAGCGGTGCGCCGCCTCATGAAACACGTGCGCGGATCCAGCAAGGCGAGCAGCGTGTTGAGGTCGAGGAGGTGGCGGCTCCATCCGTGATCGCTTAAGGCGTCCTTTTCGCGTGGAGGCAGGCTTGCAAAAGGCCATGGAGACGTGCTTTCCTCTTGTTTGTCGAGAACAAGAGAGGAGGCACTTCCATGGCCCGATCGAAGTCTACCCCCCTGCGCAC
>DATARD010000391.1:0-24191 GCA_036264355.1 Thermoanaerobaculia bacterium | reverse complement strand
CGCGATACGTTCCTGGGCCTCGTGCCGCGCTTCGCCGGCCGGGCCGAGCGCTTCACCCTCTACGGCTCCTCCCGTGACCGCGCGCTGCAAGCGTCGCGCATCGTCCACAGCCGTCCGCGCGCCGGCGAATTCGGCACCGAGCTGATCGATGGGATCGACGTGATTGACGCGAACGATGCCGTCGACACCACCGCCGCGATCCTGGACCACCTCGCGTCCCTCCTCCGCCAGGGCCTGCCTCCCTAGGCTTGTTTTGGCTTGAATATAGAGTGCGCTAAACTCACGATATGACGATCGAAGATGAGGTAAGGCGCGCCACGAAGTTGCTGGAGACCGTCATGCAAGCCGCCGGGTTGACCCGCAAGGACCTGGACCAGCGTCTGGGCGCCGGTCCGGGCTACGTCAGCCAGGTTCTCACCGGGAGGATGGAGCTCAAGCTCCGCCACATCCTGGCCATCCTGCGGGCTCTCGACGTCGAGCCCAGCCTGTTCTTCCAAACCCTCTATCCCGACGCCCGTCCGTCCACGGACCAGGCGGTCATGGAAGAATTCCTGAAGCGTTTCCAGAAGCTCGGTTTCGGCGCCGGCGCGCCGCCACCACCACCGCCGGTCCTCGACCCCCAGGAGCTCGAGCGGCTGATCCAGACCGCGGTGCGGACGGCGTTGACCGAACGCGAGAAGACGAAAGACAACGGCTAACGGAGGGGCTGGCTCCGGACCGGGTCCCGCTCCAGCCGCTGCAGCTCGGAGGTCACCGTCCGCAGCAAGGCCACCGTGGCTCTTTCCTGCTCGCACGCCTCGCGCAGCATGAGCAGCGCGGCGATCGCCTCACGCCGGATGTTGCACCCCTTGAAGATCGCCACCATCTCGTCGATCAGCCCCTTGATCTCCCGCGTGCGTCCCTGCCGGAGACAGATCTCCGCCAGCTCCAGGGTGGCCAGCGCGGCGTCATAGGGAAGCTCCCCCGTCGCAAAACCGGTCCGCACCTCGCTGAACGCCGCCTCCGCCGCGGCGTCGTCGCCCTGCGCGGCGGCGATCCGCCCTTCCAGCCAGCGGACATTGAGCCGCTCCAGCCGTCCCGTGTGGAGCGCATAGAGATCGCGGCTCTGGGCGAGCAGATGAGCGGCTTCGGCAGCGCGCCCGACCTCCACAAGATAGAGGAGGAGGTTGTGGACCGTCATGAACACCAGATTGGGATCGCGGTGCGCGTCGAGGAGCGGCAGTGCCTCGCCCAGCAGGCGGACCCCCTGCTCGAAGCTCTGCGCGTAGCCGGCCGCCGTCCCCTTGCTCACCAGGGCGCGCCCCGCGGCGTGGAGATCCCCGGCAGCCCGGTGCATCCGCTCGACGCCGTCGAGGAGCTGCATGGCCTCGGCGAATCGCTGCTGGTCGATGAAGAGAGACGCGGTGAGATCCATCAGTTGAACGAGGAGCTTCTGATCCTGCGTTCCCTGCTCGGCGCTGTGCAGAGCGCGGCTGAGATCCGTCTCGGCGGCCGCGAGATCGCCGGTCACGCGCCGCGCGTTGCCGAGCTCGGCCCAGGCGCGGGCCTGGAGATCGGAGATCTCGACAGATCCCTGCTCCGCGGCGATCCGCTGTGCCAGCGAAACCGCGAGAGAGGCGAGCATCAGAGCTGCCTCCGGATCGCTGTGGCGCAAAGCCAGGCACCGATCGAGGAAGGCTTCGCACCGGGCCCGGTTGCGCTGCGACCTTTGCTCGGGCGTGAGAGGTCCCGGAGGGGACACGGCGACCAGCGGATGCTCCCGCTGTGCGTCTGCGGTGTCCGCTGCCACGGCCGCGGCATAGCGGCGTGCCTTGGCAAAAGCTCGGAAGAGAGGAAAGTCGTATTCGGTGCCGTTGGTGGCGGGCGCTGCTGCCGGCTCTACCTGGGGTGCGAGAAGCAGCGAGGCGAGTGGCGCCATTCTCTGCCGGCAGCCCGCACAGCCGGTGAGCAGGTGGGCGACGATCGCGGCGGCCTCGCGCGCCGTCAGCTCTCCCCTCAGGAAACGGTCCAGATTGGCGGGGCTTGGGTGCGAAGACCCCCGGGTACCTCCAACCATCGTTCCATCCCTCCAGACGAAAAGAAAGCAGCGGGGACAATTTTCGCACGAAATGCGTCCGTTTGTCGCCCGGAGGATTCCTGAGAGTGGTGGAGGACACCACTCTCAGATGGTTGCAGCCCTTGCCGAGATCTAGCCGTTGGGGTCGAACGCGCCCGCCCGGCTGAGAACGGTTGGAGAGGACGCGTCGGTGGTGCTCGTGGCCGCTGTCGAGAGGCTCCTCTCCTGGGAAGAGTGGTGGCTCGGACCCGCCAGTACCGAGATCCTGGTTAACCATAGCCACACCCGCGTGGTGAAGCTGACCTCGACTCTGGACGGCTCCTGAACATTCCGTGGTTGGGCATTCGCCGGCACGGCGGCGAGGCAGAGCACGGTGGAAAGGACGACAGCGGTGGCGGCGTTACGCAGCGAGAGGGAAGACATGGAGAGATCCTCCTAGTCCGAGAGCCGGCCAGGAGCCTCCATGACTCCCGCGCCCGCGGAAGAGCAACATTCGAACCCTGGAAAGACTGGATGGAGGGCTCCGCACTCCGGCCCTTGTCCTCATCGTCAGGAAGGTCCGGAGCCGCTCCGGAGACCGGGCGGCAGATCGTAGAAAGGACGCGGGAGTGTCAAGATCCCTCTCTAACAAACGAGAAACAATTTACGGGAGAGCAGAATAGCACCTGGACCATGTGGAGTCACGATGCTTTCTCCTCGTCTTCTAGAGGAAGAGTGCAGCCGGCCAGGCAAATCGTGCTGAGGTGGTGTTGAAGGGCGTGACTGAAGGGCCATTCTGGAGGATATCAGAGGATAATGCCTCCGGCATGCAACCGGAGCTCCTCAGCGACTACGACGCTGTCTTCGACAAAATGACCTGCACTGCACGTGACTCTCTCGCCACCTACGCGCGGGAGGCGGAGTCAGCACGGCAGCTTATGGCTTCGCTGTTGACTATGTGCCCTTCGGCTCGTGCGGAGATACTTTCCGATCCCAGGAGCCATGCCCTTCCGCTCGTCAACTTGCTGTTGACGCACAGCTCCGATCTGTGGGCAACCGATCCCTCCTCCGCCATCGATGCCGCCTCTCTGGCTACTCGGGTTGCCGATCGGCTTGAAGTCGCGCGAGTCGGCACAGCGACGGTTGAGGAAGCTCGTGCCAAGGCTTGGGCTTACCTCGGGAACGGATGGCGCGTTCTTGGTGTCCTCCCTGCCGCCGAGAAATCTTTCCGGATTGCCGCAGGGCATCTGGTCGCGGCCGGAGGAGACCCTCTTCTTGAAGCCGAGGTTCTCAGCTTCATCGCTTCCTTGCGCGACTCTCAGGGACGGCCTGCCGCGGCCTTGCCTCTCATCGATCGTGCCTGCTCGCTCTATCGCGAGATCGGAGACCGGCGGCGCGAAGGGCGCTGCCTGATCACGAAGGGAACCTTGCTGGGCAACGCAGGAGCCTACCGTCGAGGCATTTTGTCGACGCGCAAGGGCGCATCACGCTGGCGCCTGGAGGAGGATCCAAGTCTGTTCTTGGGCGCCCAACACAACCAGATCCTCTTTCTGGCGGCTGCGGGGAGTCTCGGAAAAGCCGGCCGGCTCCTCACCGAGAAACGGAGCTTGTACTCGAGCTTCGGTGATTGGCGGATGCTGCTGAATCTCCGTCTGCTGGACGGAATCATCGCTCTCGGGCTTGGAGGGCTTGCTGAGGCCGAGAGCTGCTTCTGGATCGCTGCGGAAGGCTTTCTTGAGCGGAGATTCGAGCTCGACGCCGCCCTTGCCCTATGGAGGATCGCAGAGATCTGCGTTCTAAGCGGCAGTCAATCGAGAGCCAAGGTTCTCGCGGCCGAGGTGATTCCCATCTTCGAGGAGCATGGCGCCGCCGCGGACGCCGCTGCCGCCCGCCAGCTCTTCTCCCGCATGAGCTCTCCCTGACGGCGCAACCCGGACACCTCCCTCCCGTACAATACGCGGACGCCTGTTCCGCGCGTGTAGAAAAAGCGCGACCTCTTAAGATGCTTTGAGGAGAATCATGGCTCGATCCGCCATCGTCTGCCTTCTGTTGTCTCTCGGCTGCCTTCTCGCCGTGCCGCATCCTGGCGCCGCCGCGCGCCAGCTCGAGATCCACCGCGCGACGTCGGCGATCCATGTGGACGGGGTCCTCGACGAAGCCGCCTGGAAGGACGCCTTGACGATCGATCTGCCCTATGAATGGTCGCCCGATGACAACGTGCCGCCGCCGGTCAGGACGGACTTCCTGGTCACCTACGACGACAAGTACCTGTATGCGGCGTTCCGCGCCTACGATCCGGAGCCGTCGCAGATCCGCGCCCACCTCATGGACCGCGACGCCATCGCCACCTTCATCCAGGACGACCACGTCTTCTTCATGATCGACCCCTTCAACGACTCGCGGCGCGGCTTCCAGTTCCGCGTCAACCCGCTTGGCGTGCAGGCCGACGCCCTGTTCAGCCAGAACGAGGGGATCGAGGACTTCTCCTTCGACATGATCTGGGCTTCGGCCGCGCGGATCACCGCCGAGGGCTACGTCGTCGAGATCGCCGTTCCGCTCTCCCAGATCCGCTTTCCGCGCACCGCGGGGCCGCAGACCTGGGGCTTCGACATCGGCCGCTCCTATCCGCGCAGCGTCCGCCACCGCATTTCATCCGGCCGGCGCGAGCGCGACAACCCGTGTGTCCTCTGCCAGGTGGACAAGATCACCGGCTTCGCGGACCTGAAGCCGGGCCGCAACGTCGAGCTCGATCCCACCCTCACGGCCATCCGCACCGACAGCGCCGCCGTTCCTGGAGGCTCGCTCAACCAGTCCACCAGCAAGGTCGAGCCCGGTCTCTCGGCCCGCTGGGGCATCACGCCCAACGTGAGCCTCAACGCGGCGCTCAATCCCGACTTCTCGCAGGTCGAAGCCGACATCGCCCAACTGTCGGTCAACCAGCGCTTCGCGCTCTTCTATCCCGAGAAGCGGCCGTTCTTCCTGGAGGGCTCCGACTTCTTCTCGACCCCGATCTCGGCGGTCTTCACCCGCACCGTGGTCGATCCCCGCGGCGGTCTCAAGATCACCGGCAAGGAAGGGAAGAACGGTTTCGGCATGTTCGTCGCCGAGGACCGCCAGAACACCTTCACCATCCCGTCGAACCAGCGCTCCGACATCGCCACCGTCGACGAAGAAGTGCGGAGCGGCGTCGTGCGCTGGCGCCGCGACCTGGGGGCGACGTCCACCCTCGGCGGCCTCTACGCCGACCGCGAGGCCGACGGCTATCACAACCGGGTGGGCGGCCTCGACGGCTTCTTCCGCTTCAACACCACCGACTCGATGTCGTTCCAGGCCCTGCGCTCGGACACCCTCTATCCGGACCAGATCGCCCAGGCCTACGCACAGCGCACCGACGCCTTCACCGGCAATGCGCTCTACACCGCCTACCAGCACGCCGGCCGCGACTGGTTCTGGGCCGCCTACTGGCAAGACCTCGGCACCGGCTTCCGCGCCGACAGCGGCTACGTGCCGCGCGTCGACATCCGCGACGGCGGCGGCCAGCTCCAGCATCAGTGGTACGGCACGCCGGCCAACTGGTACAGCCAGATCAACCTCGGCCTGACCGGCGAACGGATCGAAGACCACTCCGGGCAGCTCACCGACGAGCTCCTCCGTTTCTACGGCACCGTCAACGGGCCGCTCCAGTCCATCCTGCAAGTCGGCCTCTCGCACAACAAGACCTTCGTCGTGGCGAACGGCCGCGCCGTGCTCCATGAAGGGCTGAACGGCGTCGACTTCGACGCCGTCGTGCAACCGAGCGGCGTCGCCAGGCTGGAGCTCTCCGGCTCCGCCGGCGACACGGTGGACTACACCAACAACCAGCCGGCGACGCAGGTGACCCTGTCGCCCAGCGCCGAGCTCAAGCTCGGCGCGCACGTCAACGCGAAGCTCGACCACACCTACCAGCGCCTCAACGTCGACGGCGGCCGGCTGTTCGAAGCGAATCTTTCCCAGCTCAAGCTGGTCTACAACTTCAACGTCCGCTGCTTCGTGCGCGGCATCTTCCAGTATCTGGACCTCAAGCAGGACCCGGCGCTCTACGATCCGGCCATCCGCCCCTTCATCGACGCCAAGACGCAGACCTTCTTCACCCAGCTCCTCTTCTCCTACAAGCTGAATCCACAGACGGTGCTCTTCCTGGGCTACACGGACAACCGGCTCGGCACCCAGGACCTCAGCCTGAGTCAGACGGACCGCACGTTCTTCTTCAAGGTGGGCTACGCGCTGGTGATGTAGGGGCGAACGGGAAGAGCGGCGGGCATATTTTGGCGCAGATCTCCGTCACTCTGTTACAGAACATCCTGACGCCAAGCCGGCGCCGCTCAATCCGCCACCGGCTTCCCGAGGTTTGGCGCAGGCTTGCCAAAGTCTGTTACAAAATACCTTCGCCAGGTCGCAAATCAAGCTCGTCAGGTCGCGAATCACCCCGAATAAATCGAGAATCATCCTGGCGAGTTCGAGAATCAGCCTGGACAAGTCGAGAATTCACTCTGACGCGTTACACGACAATGCTGGTCCGTTACACATCAACGCTAACTCGTTACAAATTGGTCTCGACGTGTTACCAGTTGATCTCGTCGTGTAATGGATCGACTCTAGCGTGTAACGCGTCAGCCTCGGCGTATAACGCGTCAATCTTGACGAGTTACACGTTACCCTTGACGCGTTACAAGTAGGCCCTGCCGTGGCGCAGGTGCAGCTTGATTCTCGACTCCCGCAGTAGCCCGCCGTATGGGATCGCTTTCGCGGTAGACTCCGGCCGGGACTTCTTCGCGGCGTCGCAGCGATTCGGTTTCCGGTTCTCCGTCCCGAAAAGTTCGGAGTACATCGTCTACGCACTGAGCCGGGTCACGACGATGCCGGACTTGATGGAGCAGAGGGCTGCCTTCGACGCGATGCTCACGCGCTACCCGGCTGACCAAGCGGAGGCTGCGCTCGGAAAGATCCTTTCGTCTCGCGAATGACCGCCCCGCAAACCAAACCCGAAATCCTCCGTGAGCTGAGGGCTCTTCACGAGCACAGCACGCGGTACTGGGATGCCTTCTCGATCGCGGACTTCCTGGCGCCGATCGGCGATGCGTGGTCGCCGGCCGACAACGTGCGCCATCTCGGCAAGTCCGTCCGCGCGGTGGCTCGGGGCCTGCGGGTGCCGAAGCTTCTTCTCTTTCTGCGCTTTGGGGCGTCCCGGCGCGCGTCGCGCGGCTATGAAGAGCTGCGCGATGTCTATCGCGGCCTTCTCGCGGAGGGCGGCAAGGCCGGCCGCTTTGCACCGGCGCCGGAAAGCGCTTCCGCGGATCCCACGGCATGGCGCCGGGAGCTGATGGCCCGCCGGGAGGTGGATGCGCAGGCGCTGGAGAGCGCGGTTGAGCCGTGGAGCGAGAAGGCGCTGGACCGCTACCGGATGCCGCATCCGCTGCTCGGCAAGCTCACGGTTCGCGAGATGCTTTTCTTCACCCTGTACCACAACCTCCACCACGTCCAGAACGTAGCCGGGCGCACGGGGATTGAGTTCGCGGGAGAGGGATAGGAGGCGCCTCATCCGCGATAGGATCAGCCGAGAGGGGAGGCGAACAGATGCTGATGGAGAAACCTCGACCCCGGGATCACTTGTCCTGGGCCGTGACGGTGGTCTGCTGTCTCTACATCGTCTGGGTCACACATTTCTTCGCGTCCAATGTCCCGGCCATCGGCACTCTCTTCGCCGGGCTCGGCGCGGGGATTGTCCCCTGGATCAGCTCGGCCGTTGTCGCGGTCTCTGGAGGTTTTTTCCCCTACCTCGCGGCAGCCATCCTCATCGGGGGCCTGATCGCCAAGGAGTTCTCGCGGCTCAGCCGGGATGCGAAGATCGCGGTGACGGTGATCGTCTACATAGCTGTTTCCTGGTTCCTGCAACTCTCGGTCGAGGCGGTTTTCTTGCCCCTCTTGGACGTCCTCAAGAAGATTGGGGATTGAGAGAACAGCCATGCCATCGCCCCCTCTCCACCTCCTCGCCCTCTCCGG
Organism: Thermoanaerobaculia bacterium; assembly: GCA_036264355.1. GTDB lineage: Bacteria > Acidobacteriota > Thermoanaerobaculia > Multivoradales > UBA5704 > UBA5704. The sequence continues at coordinate 16,117 of DATARD010000391.1, read as the reverse complement.
CAGCCTGCGCGCCATGTCTTCGAACAAGGCGGCCTTGCGTGCCGCCGCGGCGCTGGCTCCGCCGAACGTTGAGGTCTCGCTCTATGACGGGCTCGCCGGTCTGCCGCATTTCAATCCGGATGATGAGGCGTCTCCGGATGAGGCGGTGCGGGATCTGCAGGCTCGCGTCGCGGCGGCGGATGGGCTGTTGATCTCGTGCCCGGAGTATGCGCACGGCGTGCCGGGGGCGTTCAAGAACGCTCTCGACTGGCTGGTCGGCGGCAGTGAGATCGTCTACAAGCCGGTCGCGCTGATCAACACGGCGCCGCGGTCGACGTTGGCGCAGGCGGCTCTGGTGGAGATTTTGACCGCGATGTCGACGCGATTGGTGCGGGAGGCGTTCGTGGCGCTGCCGCTGTTGGGACGGAAGCTCAACGAGGCGGAGATTCTGGCCGATTCCGAGCTGGCGGAGATGCTGCGGGCGGCGGTCTCGGGGTTCGCGCGATGGATCCGCGCGAACCCGGCGCCGTTGTGAGGTCCGGTCTCCCCTCAACCCAGATTGTGGAAGACCCGCTGCACGTCGTCGTCCTGCTCCAGGCGGTCGACCAGCTTGAGCACTTCGGTGGCCTGCTCCTCGGGCAGCTCGGTGGGGGTCAGCGGCAGGTACTCCGACTCGGCGGAGAGGGGAGTGATGCCGCGGTCTTCGAGCGCCTTCTGCAGGTTTCCGAAATCGGAAAAGGCGCAGCGCAGCACGAGCTGGGGCTCGCCCTTCTCGCCGGTGCTCTCGCCGATCTCTTCCAGGCCGTGGTCGATCAGCTCGAGCTCCAGCTCGTCCGCGTCGAGACCCGCCGGGTTGAGGCGGAAGACGCCGACGCGCTTGAACAGGAAGCCGACGCTGCCGGTGGTGCCCATGTTGCCGTTGCCCTTGTTGAAGTGGGCGCGGATGTTGGAGACGGTGCGCGTCGGGTTGTCGGTGGCGGTCTCGACGAGGAGGGCGATGCCGTGCGGAGCGTAGCCTTCGTAGAGGATCTCCTCGTAGGCCGTCGCGTCTTTGCCGGACGCACGCTTGATCGCCGCCTCGACCTTGTCCTTCGGCATGTTGACCGCGCGCGCGTTCTGGACGACTCGCCGCAGGAGCGGGTTGGCGACAGGATCGGGACCGCCCGCCTTTACGGCAATGACGATTTCTTTGCCGATTCGGGCGAACTGCTTCGCCATCCGGTCCCAGCGGGCGAACATCGTGTGTTTTCTGGTTTCGAAAATGCGTCCCATGGTCTCTCGAGAGGGAAGTAGGGTCCTCGGGATGAGCAAGCCCGGCGTCTTGCCGGCTGGGGTGAATGTAGCCCGATGGCGGCGGGTGAGTAAAGGGGCGGGGCCGCAGCCGCTCCGCGCGAATCGGACCTGTGGCCTCTAGAATGTCGGCTCCGTGGGAGAAAGTCCATGAACGACACAAGCACGCACGACGTCCCCCTGTCTTATGGCCAGCGCGCTCTCTGGTTCGTGCAACGCATGGCGCCGACGGCGACGGCGTACAACGTCAGCCTGCCGGCGCGTGCGCGCGGGCTCGATGCGGCGGCGTTCATCGCGGCGTGGCAGGCGCTGGCGGACCGCCATCCGGTGTTGCGCACGACCTATCCGGCTCCCGGCGGCCGTCCGGTGGGGCGCCTGCACGAGCGGCTGGCGGTGGATGCGATGGAGGTGGACGCGGCGGGCTGGAGCGTGGAGGAGCTGAGGAGGCGGGTGGAGGAGGAGGCCAACCGGCCGTTCGCGCTGGAGCAGGGGCCGGTGGTGCGGCTGCGGCTTTTCCGGCGGAGCCCTGAGAATCTTCAGGAGGGTGAGACGGTTCTTCTCGTCGGTCTCCATCACATCGCGATCGATTTCGCGTCGCTGGGTCTGCTGCTGGAGGAGCTTGGTGTCGCGTATGCCGGCAAGGCGGCCTCACTGCCTCCGTTGACCGCCACCTACGCGGATTTCGCGCGCTGGCAGACGGAGATGCTGGCCGGCGCGCGCGGTGAGGCGCTGTGGTCGTTCTGGCGGGCGCGGCTGGCCGGCGCTCCGCCGGCTCTTCTGTTGCCCACGGACCGGCCGCGTCCGCGGGGACCGAGCTTTCGCGGCGCGACGCGGGACGTCGTTCTGGGGCCGGAGATCACCCGTGGCCTCAAGGCTCTTGCGGCGGCGGAAAGGGTGGGGCTCGACGTGCTGGTGCTGTCCGCGTTCCAGTCTCTCCTGCACCGCTACTCCGGCCAGCAGGACATCCTGGTGGGCAGCCCGGTGCCTGGCCGCGGAGATCGAAGCCTGGCGGATTTCGCCGAGGTGGTGGGCTATTTCATCAACACCGTGGTGGTGCGCGGCGACTTCGCGGGCGGGCCGTCGTTTCGCGCCGTTGTCGCCCGCATGCAGGCGCGGATGGACGAGGCGCGGGCGCATGAGGACTATCCGTTCCCGCTTCTCGTCGAACGTCTGCAACCGCAGCGCGAGGCCGGACAGGTCAATCTGATTCAGGTCTTCTTCGTCCTGTACCAAGGCGAAGAGGAGCGCGCGGTGCGCCTGCTCAGCGGGCAGGGCGGCGCGGCGCTGGAGCTTGGCGGATTGCGGCTGGAGCCGTGGCCGATCGCGGGGCGGGCGGCGATGTTCGATCTGTCGCTGCTGATGGGCGACGCCGGGGATCGCATTACGGCGACCTTCCAGTACAATGCAGACCTCTTCGAGGCCGCCACGGTCGCCTGCCTGAGTGACGACTTCGCGGCGTTGTTGGAGGCGGTGCTGGCCGATCCCGAGCGGCCGGTCGCGTCTCTTCCGGCATCCCTCGGCGAGGCACGGCGCAGTGCTTCCAATCTTGCCGCGGCCTTGCCGCTTCCGCAGGCGAACCCTGAGGCAGCCCTCGAGTTGGAGAAGCACTCCGAACGGGCGGACACCCGGCGGGCGCTGTTGGAGCGTCAGAAAAATTTGCGCAGCAGAGACAGGAATCGTTCATGAGTCATCCCGAGGATCAAGACAATCTCCAGGATAATCTCCAGAACGGGGTCGCCATCCTCGCCATGGCGGGACGATTCCCGCAGGCGCCGGCGCTCGACCGCTTCTGGGACAACCTGCGCAACGGCGTCGAATCGATCCGCGTGCTCTCCGAGACGGAGCTGCTCGCCTCCGGCGTTTCCGCCGCGGCGCTGCGCGATCCGTCCTACGTCCGCGCTTCCGGCGTCCTCGACGGCATCGATCTCTTCGACGCGCCGTTTTTCGGCTTCAGCGCCCGCGAGGCGGCGCTCCTCGATCCGCAGCAGCGGCTGTTCCTGGAGTGCGCCTGGGAGGCGCTCGAAGCGGCGGGCTACGACTCGCTGCGGGTGCACGGTCCGGTCGGCGTCTTCGGCGGCACCAGCTCGAACAGCTATTCGCTGTTCTATCTCTATTCGCGCGCGGCGGTGCTCAATTCGCCGACGGCCGGCCAGACGTTCCTCGGCGGCGACAAGGACTTCCTGTGCACGCGGGTGAGCTATGAGCTGGGGCTGCGCGGTCCGAGCCTCGGCGTGCAGACGGCGTGCTCGACGTCGCTGGTGGCGGTGCATCTCGCCTGCCAGAGCCTGCTCAACGGCGAGTGCGACATGGCGCTCGCCGGCGGCGTCTCGATCAAGGTGCCGCAGACGGTGGGCTACTTCTACCAGCCGAGCAGCATCCTGTCGGCGGACGGCCACTGCCGTTCGTTCGACGCGCGGGCCGGCGGCTCGGTGCCGGGGAGCGGCGCCGGCGTGGTGGTCCTGAAGCGGCTGGAGGATGCGCTGGCCGACGGCGATCCGGTCCGCGTCGTCATCCGCGGCTCGGCGGTGAACAACGACGGCGCGCTGCGGGTGGGCTTCACGGCGCCGAGCGTCGAAGGGCAGTCGGCGGCGATCGCCGAGGCGCTCGCGCTCGCCCGGGTGGAGCCGGAGACGATCGGCTACGTCGAGGCGCACGGCAGCGGCACGCCGCTCGGCGATCCGATCGAGATCGCGGCGCTCACCCGCGCCTATCGCGAGGGCACCGATCGCCGCGGCTTCTGCGCGGTGGGCTCGGTCAAAAGCAACATCGGCCATCTCGACGCCGCAGCCGGCATCGCCGGGCTGATCAAGACGGTGCTCGCGCTGGAGCACGGCGAGGTGCCGCCGAGCCTCCATTTCCAGTCGGCGAATCCGAGCCTCGATCTCGCCGCGAGCCCGTTCTACGTCAACAGCGAATTGCGCCCGTGGCCGCAACCCGCGGGAGCGGACACGCCGCGAACACCGCGCCGCGCCGGCGTCAGCTCGTTCGGCATGGGCGGCACGAACGCGCATGCGGTGCTGGAGGAGGCGCCGTCGCCGTCGCCGTCGGGTCCCTCGCGCGATTGGCAGCTCCTGGTGCTGTCGGCGCGGACGCCCGAGGCTTTGGAAGTCGCGACGGACAATCTGGCGGAGTCTTTGCGCCAACCCTTGGCGGCCCTCGCAGACATCGCTTTCACCCTTCAGAACGGCCGCCGTCCTTTCGTCCACCGCCGCACCGTCGTCTGCCGCGACGCGGAAGAGGCGCGCCGGGCTTTGGCGGAGCGCGATGCCGGCAAGCTGCTCGAAGGCGCCGCGGAGCGTTCGGATCGGGCGGTCGCTTTTCTTCTTCCTGGTCTCGGCGATCACTACGCCGGCATGGGGCGCGGTCTCTATGAGAGCGAGCCGGCGTTCCGGGCGGCTGTGGACCGGTGCGCCGAGCTGTTACAGTCACATCTGGGGTGCGATCTGCGGACGGTGGTGTATCCGGCCGGAGGAGAAGAGACAGACGGCGGGATCGATCTCAAGGCCATGCTGAAGGGATCAGGCAGCGGCGGCGGCCTCGACAGGACGTCGCTCGCCCAGCCGGCGCTCTTCGTCACCGAATATGCCCTGGCGCAGCTCTGGATGGAATGGGGCGTCAAGCCGGCCGGTCTGCTCGGCTACAGCCTGGGCGAATACACCGCCGCCTGCCTGGCCGGCGTGCTATCGCTCGACGACGCGCTGCGGCTCGTCGCGCTGCGCGCCCGGCTGATCGAGGAGCTGCCGGCGGGCGCGATGCTGGCGGTGCCGCTGGCGGAGAGCGAAGTCTCCGGTCTTCTCGGCGGCGAGCTGTCGATCGCCGCGGTGAACGGTCCGGAGCTGTGTGTCGTCGCCGGTCCGGTCGCCGCGGTGGAGGAGCTGGAAGGGCGCCTCAGCGGGCGCGGACTCTCCTGCCGGCGGCTCCAGACCTCGCACGCGTTCCATTCGACGATGATGCGGCCGATCGTTCCCGCGTTCCGCACGCTGCTGGGGACGGTGGAGCTGCGCGCGCCGGCGATCCCCTATGTGTCGAACGTCACCGGCACCTGGATCACCGAGACCGAAGCGACCGATCCCGCGCATTGGGTGCGCCATCTGCTGGAGCCGGTCCGCTTCGGGGCGGGCATCGCGGAGCTGGGACGCGAGCCGGGACGGATTGTGCTGGAGGTGGGGCCGGGGCAGAGCCTGACGAGCCTGGCGATGCAGAGCGGGAGCCCCGCCGTTCCCTCGCTGCGTCCGGCCTACGAACGCCGGCCCGACCTCGCCTACGCGCTCGCCGCCCTCGGCCGTCTGTGGGTGGCCGGCGCCGCGATCGACTGGACCGGCTTCGCGCAGCATGAGAGACGGCGGCGGGTGACGTTGCCGACCTATCCGTTTGAGAGAAAGAGATATTGGATCGAAGAAGTTCCCGAGGACGACGCCGCGCCGGTCCATGCCAATCGGACCGATGAGCCGGAGCGGCTGGTGGCGACCACCTCGCACGCGCGCCCGGGTCTCGCGACGCCGTACGTGGCGCCGTCGGGGCCGACCGAAGAGACGCTGGCCGCGATCTGGCAGGAGCTGCTCGGCGTCTCACCGGTCGGCGTGCGCGACAGCTTCTTCGATCTCGGCGGGCATTCCCTTCTCGCCTCGCAGCTCGTGGCGCGCCTCGCCGCCCGTTTCGGTGTCGAGCTGCCGCTGTCGGATCTGTTCGATGCGCCGACGATCGCGGAGCTGGCGCCGCGGCTGGCCGCCGGGGCCTCCGCGTCGCAGGCAGAAATGATTCCGCGGCGCGGTATTGCGATGACTGCAATGGCGGACCGCGCGCCGCTCTCCTTCGCGCAGCAGCGCCTGTGGTTCATCGACCGCCTGGCGCCGGGGATCAGCGCCTACAACAACCCGGTCGCCATGCGCCTCGCCGGTCCTTTGGATCTCGCCGCGCTGGAAGCGGCGCTCGCCGAGATCGTCCGCCGGCACGAGATCGTGCGCACCACGTTCGCCTTCGCAGGCGACGCGCCGATGCAGGTGATCCATCCGCCGGCAGAGACGGCGATCCCGCTGGAACGGACCGATGTGCTGGCCGTTCCGCGAGCTGAGCGCGACGCGGCGGCGCGGCGTTTGATCTGGCGGCACGTGGAGCGGCCGTTCGCGATCGCCGATCATCCGCCGGTCCGTCTCCTCCTCGTGCAGACGGAGCCCGAGGAGCATCTCTTCATCGCCACCATGCACCACATCCTGTGGGACGAGTGGTCGCAGGGGATCTTCGTCCGCGAGCTGGCGACGCTCTACGACGCGTTCCGGGCCGGACGGCCGTCGCCGCTGCCGGAGCTGCCGATCCAATATGGCGATTTCGCGCTCTGGCAGCGGCAGACGCTCCAGGGCGAGGTCCTGGAGCACCATCTCGGCTACTGGAAAGAGCGGCTGGACGGCGCGCCGCGCCTTCTCGCCCTACCCACCGACCGTCCGCGGCCGGCCGCCCAGACCTTCGGCGGCGCCACCCGCACGCTGAAAGTGGCGGACGATCTGCACCGCGCCCTCACCGCGCTCGCGCATGCGCACGGCGTGACCATGTTCATGCTCCTCATGGCCGCCTTCCAGTCTCTCCTCGGACGCTGGGCGAGCCAGGACGACGTCGTGGTGAGCACCGGCACCGGCGGCCGGAGCCGGGTGGAGACCGAGAGCCTGATCGGCTGCTTCATCAACATCCTCCTGCTGCGCGCCGAGCTGGGGAGTGTCACCTTCGCCGCGCTGCTGGCGCGCACCCGCGAGGCGACGCTCGGCGCCTATGCCCATCAGGACCTGCCGTTCGAGCTGCTGGTCGAAGGTCTCAAGGTGGAGCGCGATCCCAGCACCACGCCGTTCTCGCAGGCGATGCTCGTCTTTTTGAACGTGCCGCCGGTCGACCTCGAGCTGCCCGGGCTCAAGGTGGAAGGCGTGCGCATCGACCGCGAGTCGGCGCAGTTCGACCTCACCTTCTATCTGCATGAAGAAGGGGGCCGGCTCGGCGGGCACCTCGAATACAACACCGACCTGTTCGACGACGCCACGGTCGACCGTCTGCTCGGCCACTACCGCAATTTCCTGGAACGCGCCGCCGCCGATCCCGCCCGGCAGGTGCTGGAGATCCCCGTCCTTGCGGAGGCCGAACGCCAACAGGCCCTGGTGGATTGGAACCGCACGGCGGAAGACTTCCCCGCGGAGTCGTGCCTGCACGAGCTGTTCGAGGGGCAGGCGGCGCGCCAGCCGGAAGCGCCGGGCCTGATTTTCGACAGCCGGGCGGTCACCTACGCCGAGCTGAACCGGCGGGCGAATCAACTGGCCCACCACCTGTTGCGCCTGGGGAGTGGACGAGGCGGCCGGATCGGGGTTTCGCTGGAGCGCTCGCCGGACGTGGCGGTCGCGCTCCTCGCGGTGCTCAAGGCCGGCTCGGCGTATGTGCCGCTCGATCCCGAATATCCGGAGGAACGCCTGGCGGTGATGCTGGAGACCGCCGCGGTGGATCTGCTCCTCACCCAGGAGCGCCTGGCCGGCCGGTTCGCCGGACAGACGGCGCGGACGATTCTGATGGATGCACAGGCCGCCGATTGGGCGCAGGAGAGCGTGGAGAATCCGGCGACCGGCGTGTCTCCGGAAGATCTCGTCTACCTCATCTTCACCTCGGGCTCGACCGGTAAGCCCAAGGGCGTGATGCTCGACCACCGCGGCCGGGTGAGCAACTTCACCGACTTCAACCGCCGCTACGGCATCGGAGCCGGCGACGCGGTCCTCGCCGTGTCGTCGCTCAGCTTCGACATGTCGGCCTACGACATTCTCGGCACCCTCGCGGGCGGCGGCACGATCGTCCTGCCGCGGCCGGATGAGATCCTGGAGCCGGCGTCGTGGATCGGGCTCCTGGAGCGGCACAAAGTGACCGTCTGGCATTCGGTGCCGGCGATGCTGGAGATGCTGGTCGAGCGCCTGGAAGCGCGCGCCCCTTCCGAGAAGACCCCGGCGTCTCTCGCATTGCGGGTCGTCCTGCTCGGCGGCGACTGGATTCCGGTCACCCTGCCGGACCGCCTGCGCGCCCTGGTGCCGGGCGCCAAGGTGGTGAGCCTCGGCGGTGCCACCGAAGTGTCGATGGACTCGACGATCTTCGAGATCGGCGCCGTCGATCCGGCGTGGAAGAGCATTCCCTACGGCGTGCCGATGGCGAATCAGCTCGCCTATGTGGTGGGACCGGACGGCGGACCATGCCCGGCGGGCGTCGCGGGCGAGCTCCTCCTCGGCGGCATCGGCGTCGGCCGGGGATACTTCGGCCGGCCGGACTTCACGGCCGAGCGGTTCGTGCCCGATCCGTTCGCCACCCCGCCCGGCCAGCGGCTCTACCGCACCGGCGACCTGACGCGCTGGAGATCGTTTGGAGGATCGGACGGCGTGCTGGAGCTGCTCGGCCGCATGGACCACCAGGTGAAGATCCGCGGCTTCCGCATCGAGCTGGGCGAGATCGCGAGCGCTCTGCGGCGGCATCCCGCGGTCGGCGAAGCGGTGGTGCTCGCCCGCGAGGACCGGCCGGGGGCGAAACGGCTCGTCGCGTATTTAGTGCCAGCTCATCCGACCGATCCGTCTGATCTGTCCGATCGGTCGCCGATCGACCTCGACGCCGTCCGCGATTTCGTGTGCGGCCGGCTGCCGGCGTACATGGTGCCGTCCGCCCTGGTGGTGATGGAGGCGCTGCCGCTCACCCCGAACCGCAAGCTCGACCGCAAGGCGCTGCCGGCGCCCGAGGAGGTGGGGGAGGAGCGCGAGCGTATCCCGCCGCGGACGCCGATCGAAAAAGTCCTGGCACAGATCTGGATGAGCATCCTCGGCGTCGCGGAAGTGGGCGCGACGGACAACTTCTTCGACCTGGGCGGCCACTCGCTCAACGCGACGCGGGTGGTGACGCAGCTTCAGGACGTCTTCCCGCTGGAGGTGCCGCTGCGCACCCTCTTCGAAGCGCCGGTCTTGGCCGATCTGGCCTCCCGGCTGGAAGCGCTGGGCGCCGCCGCGGGGGCTGACGTGACCGGCATCGCGGAGGCGATCCTGGAGGTTCTGGACGTCGGCGAGCTGTCGGAGGAGGACGCCGAATCGCTCCTCGCCGGGGAGCCTGCGCCGTGAGCCTGCTCAGCGAAGAGGAGCGGCGCCTGCTCGCCAAACGGCTGCGACAGAAGGGGATCGACGCGAGCCACCTGGCGCGGGCGATCGACCGGCCGCACGCGGTCCGCCGCCGTCCGCTGCCGCGCCTCTCCTTTGCCCAGCAGCGCCTCTGGCTGCTCGACCGCCTCGAGCCGGGGAACCCGTTCTACAACATCAACGGCGTCGCCGAGCTGCGCGGACCGCTCGCTCCCGCCGTGCTCGCCCGTGCCTTCGCCGAGATCGCGCGGCGGCACGAGTCGCTGCGCACCACCTTCGCGGAGCGCGACGGCGTCCCCTGGCAGGTGATCGCGCCGCCGGCCCAGGCACCGTGGCCGCTGCCCCTGGCCGATCTCTCCGCCTTGCCGCCCGCGCTCGCGCGGCGGGAGGCCGACCGCTTGGTCTTCGCCGCGATGACCACGCCGATGGACCTCGCGCGCGGTCCGCTGGTGCGCACCGCGCTGGTCCGGCTTTCCGCGGAGGAGCATCTCCTCTTCGTCACCCTGCACCACATCATCTCGGACGGCTGGTCGAACAACCTTTTTCTGCGCGAGATGGCGGTGCTCTACGAGTCGTTCGCGGCGGGCCGGCCGTCGCCGCTCCCCGAGCTGCCGCTGCAATACGCCGACTTCGCCGAGCAGCAGCTCGCGGAGCTGCAAGGCGACAAGCTGGCTGCCGAGATCGCCTGGTGGAAGGAGCAACTGGCTGGAGCGCCGGCCGTGCTCGATCTCCCAGTGGACCGCCCGCGTCCGCCGGTCCAGACCTTTCGTGGCGCGCGCCTGCCGCTGTGGATCGCTCCGCACCGCAAGGAAGCGCTCCTCCACCTGGCGCGCCGCGGTGAGGCCACGCTCTTCATGGCTCTTCTCGCGGTGTTCGACCTCGTGGTGCGGAGCTGGAGCGGCGAGGACGATCTCTCGATCGGCACGCCGGTCGCCAACCGCCGCCGGCCGGAGATCGAAGGGCTAATCGGCTTCTTCGCCAACACCCTCGTGCTGCGCACCGGCCTCGGCGGCGATCCCACCGTGCGAGAGTTGCTCGCCCGCGTCCGCGACACGGCGCACGGCGCCTTCGCGCATCAGGATCTCCCGTTCGAAAAGTTGGTGGAGGAGCTGCATCCGGAGCGCGACCTCGCGCGCACGCCGCTCTTCCAGGTGATGGCCGTCCTGCAGAACGCGCCGCCCGCGCGCGCCGAGCTCAGCGCGCTCGACCTGCGGCTGCCCGAGCTCGATCCCGGCGTCTCCCGCTTCGACCTCCTGCTCGACCTCACCGAGCTGGACGGCGGCCTGCGTGGCGCGCTCGAATGGAACACCGACCTTTTCGACCGCCCGACGATCCAGCGCCTCGCGGAGCGTTTCCACCGCGCGCTCGGCGAGGCGATCGAGCACCCGGACCGGCGGCTTTCCGATCTCGATCTGCTGCCCGCGGCGGAGCGCCACCAGATGATGGTGGAGTGGGGAGACGGCGCGGAGCCTGGCGCCACGATCTCGGTCGTCGACCTGGTCAACGCTCAAGCCGGGCGCACGCCGGACGCGGCGGCGATCGTTGGGCTGGCCGGGGAGATCGTCACCTACCGCGAGCTCACGGAGCGGGCGAACCGGCTGGCGCGCTCTCTGCTGAGCAGGGGTCTCGGCCGTGGCGCGCGGGTGGCCTTTTCGCTGGAGCGCTCGATCGAGCTGCCGGTCGTGCTGCTCGGCATCCTCAAGGCCGGAGCGGCGTACGTTCCGCTCGATCCCTCGTATCCGGCGGATCGGCTGGCGCTGATGCTGGAGGAGGCGCGGGTGGGGATGGTGGTGCGGGGAGAGAAGGAGATGGTTGCGGGCGATGAGAACGCCACCGATCCGGCGATTCCGCTCTCGCCCGACGACCTCGCCTACGTTCTCTACACCTCGGGATCGACCGGCCGGCCCAAGGGCGTCGCCATGCGGCACGGCGCGCTCGCCCAGATCATCACCTGGCAGCTCGCCAGCACGCCCGGCCCCTGGCGGACGCTCCAGTACGCTTCGCCCAGCTTCGACGTCTCTTTCCAGGAGATCGTCTCCACCTGGGCCGCGGGCGGCACGCTGGTGTTGATTTCCGAGGAGGCGCGGCGCGATCCGGCGGAGCTGCTGGCGCGCGTCCGCGCGGAGCGCATCGAGCGCCTGTTCCTCCCCTTCGTGGCGCTGCAACAGATCGCCGAGGCATCGCGCGGCACGGCCTTGCCGGAGACCCTGCGCGAGGTGATCACCGCCGGCGAGCAGCTCCGCATCACCCCGGCGGTGGCGAATTTCTTCGCCCGCCTGCCCGCTGCGCGCCTGCACAACCATTACGGTCCGTCTGAGACGCATGTGGCCACCGCCTGTGTGCTGACCGGCGATCCGGCGGATTGGCCCGCCTTGCCATCGATCGGCCGGCCGATCAGCGGCGGCATCGCGCGGGTGGTGGATGCGGACGGCCGAGCGGTGCCGATCGGCACGCCGGGAGAGCTGCTGCTGGGCGGGGAGATTCTGGCCCGCGGTTATCTGGACCGGCCGGAGTGGACGGCGGAGCGGTTCGTGCCTGGGGGAAGGAGCGCCCGCTTCTACCGCACCGGCGACCTGGCACGTTGGCGGCCGGAGGGCTCCCTGGAATTCCTCGGCCGCATCGACGGCCAGGTGAAGATCCGCGGCTATCGCGTCGAGCCCGGCGAGATCGAGGCGGCGCTGGAGGCGCATCCGGACGTCGCGTCCGCGATTGTGGTCCCGCGCGAAGAGAAACCCGGCGACCGGCGCCTGATCGCCTGGGTGATCCCCGCCGCCGGCCGCGAGGTCGATCCGCGGGCGCTTCGTTCGTTCCTGGCCGCGCGGCTACCGGACTATCTGGTTCCGGCTTCGATCGTTCCGGTGGACTCGCTGCCGCGCACGCCCAGTGGCAAGATCGACCGCCGCGCTCTGGGCCGCCGGTCTCCCTCCACCGTCGTGGAAGCCGTGGGCTTCGTGGCGCCGCGCACGGCGGTCGAAGAAGCTCTGGCGGCGATCTGGAGCGAGGTCCTGGGGATCGAGCGCGTCGGCGCAACGGCTCACTTCTTCGATCTGGGCGGCCATTCGCTGCTCGGCGTGCAGGTGACCTCGCGGATCCGCAACGCGTTCGGGATCGAGCTGCCGCTCCGTGCCCTGTTCGAAGATCCGATCCTCGAAGCGCTCGCCGCGCGCATCGCCGCCGACGGTGGGCTTGTCTCCCCTCTCCCGGAGGTTGGGCGGGTGGGAGATGGGAAAGGTGCCGGGGGTGAGGGGCTCCCCCTCTCCTTCGGCCAGCAGCGGATCTGGTTCGTCGAACGGCTCGATCCGGAGACCGCCGCGTTCAACCTGCCGGTGGCCTTGCAGCTCAGCGGACGGCTCGACGTGCACGCCCTGGCGCGCGCCTTCCGCGAGATCGTCCGCCGCCACGAAGCGTTGCGCACCGTCTTCGGCGAAGAGGGCGGCGAGCCGTACCAGGCCGTCCGCTCCACCGCGTCGCTGCCGCCGTTTCCCCTGCCGCTGGTCGACCTCGCCGCGTTGCCGGCGGCGGCGGGGCGGGCCGCCGCGGACTTCTGGGGACACCACGAGGCCGGCCGGCCGTTCGATCTGGCGCGCGGACCGCTGCTGCGCGCGCTCGTCTTCCGGCTCGCTCCGGAAGAGCACATCGCGCTCACCGCCATGCATCACATCGTGAGCGACGGCTGGTCGATGGGCGTGCTGGTGCGCGAGGTGGGGGTTCTCTACGGCTCGTTCGCAGGCGGCGCGGCCCGCTCTCCTCTGGCGGAGCTGCCGGTGCAGTATCCGGAATATGCGGTGTGGCAGCGCAACGAGCTGCGGGGAGAGCGGTTGGAAGCGCGCTTGCGATGGTGGCGGGAGGCCCTTGCCGGGGCGCCGCAGGTGCTCGAGCTGCCGGGCGACCGGCCGCGGCCTGCGGTCTTCAGCCAGCGCGGCGCCCAGCGCGCCATCGCTCTGCCGGATGGGCTCAATGCGGCGTTGCGCGCGCTGTCACGGCGCGAGGGCTCGACCCTGTTCATGACTCTCCTGGCCGGTCTCTATCTCGTGCTCGGCCGCTGGAGCGGCGCGGAGGACCTCCTCGTCGCGGCGCCGGTCGCCGGTCGCACCCGGCCGGAGCTCGAAGCGATGATCGGCTTCTTCGTCAACGATCTGCCGTTGCGCGGCGACCTGACCGGCGATCCGTTGTTCCGCGATCTCCTTGGCCGGGTGCGGACGGCCGCGCTCGGCGCCTTCGCGCATCAGGACCTGCCGTTCGACCGCCTGGTCGAGGAGGTCCTGGAGGTTCGCTCGCTCAGCCATCACGCGCTCTGCCAAGTGGCCTTCGCGTTCCAGAACATCCCCATGGGATCGCTCGCCCTGCCCGGCCTCGCCCTGACGCCGATCCCGGTCGCGAGCGGCACCGCCAAGCTCGATCTTCTGCTGTCGATCGGCGAAGAGGGGGTTTCCGGACCGGTCGGCGGGATCTGGGAGTATTCGACCGATCTGTTCGACGAAGCGACCATCGACCGTTTCGCCGGCCACTTCATGACGATCCTCGCGGCAGCCGCGGCCGATCCCGGGAAGCCGATCTCCGCGTTGCCTCTGCTCACCGCCGAAGAGGAGGAGCAGATCGCCGCCTGGAATCAAACCGGTGCCGGAGAGTCTGGAGACGGTCTGCTCACCGATTTCGTGCGTCCGTGGGTCGAACGGACGCCGGACGCTCCGGCGGTGATGCAGAACGACCGGAGACTCACCTACGCCGAGCTGTGGTCCGCCGCCGAGCGCCTGGCTCATCGTCTGCGCGCGCTGGGCGTCGGAGCGGAGAGCCGGGTCGCGATCTGTCTCGACGAGACGGTCGAGCGGATCGTCGCCGTGCTCGGCGTCGTCCTCGCCGGCGGCGCCTGGGTTCCGCTCGATCCTGCCTATCCGCGCGAGCGCCTGGCCTGGATGCTGGAGGATTCGGGAGCGCCGGTCGTGCTGACCTGCGAAGGGTTGCGCGCGGCGCTTCCGGAGTCGAACGCGGTTGTGCTCTGTCTCGACGGAGAGGCACCGGAGATGTCGGACGATGTCGCCACGACCGCGCTTCCCCGGCTGGATCCGGACCAGCTCGCCTACCTCATCTACACCTCGGGCTCCACCGGCCGTCCCAACGGCGTCATGATCCGCCACCGCTCGGCGGCCGGGCTGGTGCGCTCGATGAGGGCCATCCTCGACGTGCGGCCGGGCGACCGGATGTTGCATGTGATCTCGTTCAGCTTCGACGCCTCGGTCGAGGAGATCTGGATGGCCTTGGCGAGCGGCGGTACGCTCTGTGTCGCGCCGCGCGAGGCCCGTCTCTCCGGCGAGGTGCTGGCGGCGGAGATCAATCGGTATCAGTCCGTCTATCTCTGCTGCGTGCCGGCGCTCCTGGCGCAGCTTCCTGACGGCGACTATCCCTCGTTGCGGGTGGTGACCGTGGGCGGCGAGAGCTGTCCGCCCGATCTGGCCGCCCGTTGGGCGCCGCGCCTGCGCCTGATCAACTGCTACGGCCCGACCGAGACGACGGTCAACGTCTCGACCTACCTGTGCACCGGCGCCGAGCGCCGCGAGCCGCCGATCGGCCGGCCGTTGCCGGGCAACCGCTTCTGGGTGCTCGACCGCCGGTTCAGGCCGGTTCCGGTCGGCGTGCCCGGCGCGCTCTGGATCGCCGGAGCCGGCCTCGCCCGCGGCTACCACCACCGGCCGGACCTCACCGCCGAGCGCTTCGTGCCCGATCCGTTCGCCGCCGAGCCCGGCGCCCGGCTCTACCGCAGCGGCGATCTCGTCCGCCTGCTGCCCGACGGCAACCTGGAGTTCCTGGGCCGCATCGACGACCAGGTGAAGATCCGCGGCGTACGCGTCGAGCTGGGAGAGATCGAAGCCGCCCTGCTGGCCGATCCCGAGGTGAAGGAGTGTGCCGTCGTGGTGCGCGAATCGGAACCGGGCGAGAAGAGCCTGGTGGGGTTCCTGGCGGGACGGGACGGCGAGGGACTCCGCGCCGCCCTCCGCCAACGCCTGCCCGAGGCCATGATCCCCGCCGGGATCGTCCGCCTCGACGCGCTGCCGCGCACGCCGGTGGGCAAAATCGACCGCAAGGCGCTGGAACGGCTGGCGCGCGAAGCGGCGAGCCGGGAGACCGCCGTCCACGCCCGCCCGCTCGCGACGCCCACCGAGGAGACGCTCGCCGGATTGTGGTCCGACCTGCTGGGACTGCCGGATGCGTCCGGGCTCGGCGCCGGCGACAGCTTCTTCGACCGCGGCGGCCATTCGCTCCTCGCCACCCGTCTGGTCTCGCGCATCCGGCAGCAGTGGGGGATCGAGCTGCCGCTCCTCGCCGTCTTCGAGACGCCGGCGCTGGAGGGGCTGGCGCGGCGGATCGACGCGGCGCGGCAGGCCGCCGATGCGCCGGTGCGGCCGCCGCTCGTTCCCGCCGGCCCGCCTGTCCCTCCCGGCGAGACGCGCCGCGCGCCGCTCTCTTTCGCCCAGCGTCGCCTCTGGTTCCTCGACCAGCTCGAGCCCGCTTTCGCCGCCTACAACATTCCGGCGGCCGTCCGTTTCTCCGGCCCGCTCGACGTCGCCGCCCTGGCCGGCAGCCTCGCCGCGATCGCCGCGCGCCATGAGACGCTGCGCACCACCTTCGAGTCCGTCCAGGGCGAGCCGGCGCAGGTCATCGCGGGACCCGTCGCTCTCCAGGAGAGCCCCGGCCTGCCGCTGCCGGTGGCCGATCTCTCCGCTCTG
>DATARD010000354.1:0-11366 GCA_036264355.1 Thermoanaerobaculia bacterium | reverse complement strand
TCCAAGCCCAGCGCAGCGTAGGCGGCGTAACACGCTTCCGCCGAGTAGACGCCTTCCTGGCACCGTGCCGCGATCGCGGCAACGTCCAGCCGCGGAGGGTCCACCACCGCGCTCAGAACGGCCAAGCCCTGGGCGTGAACGACCTCCCCGCCCTCGGCTCCGGAGGTTTTGCTGTAGACCTCGAAATCGATCTCTCCCCCTTTGTCCGGGAAGAGGCCGATGTGCAACTCGGCGGGGTCCTGCCCGACCACGAACGGCCGGAGCCAGACGACGTTCCGCAGCCGGACCGCGGCCGGAGGCTCCCCATTGCCGCTGGCTCGCGCCACGGCTTCCCGGGCCATCTCGAGATAGGCCACTCCCGGCAGCAGACTCTGGCCTTCGAACCGGTGATCCGCCAGGAAAAACTCCTGGCCCGTGAAGACCGAGCTGAAGCGCTGCTCCACCAGGTCCGACGTGTTCTGATGGACCAGCGGATGCAGGCGGGCTCCCGCGGACGCAGCCGGCAAGGGCTCAGCGGCCTTGGATACCCAGTAGCGCTCCCTGGCGAAGGGATAGGTCGGCAGGTGGGCCCGGCGCGGCCGGGCCGCCGGATAGAGCCGTGCCCAGTCGATCTCGGCGCCTCTGGTCCAGAGAGACGCCAGCTTCGGGAGATCTCTTGCCGCGAGGCTCGCCTCGATGCTCCGTTGGTCCTCGCTTTCGAGCTTGGCTTTGGGCAACCGGTCGCCCACGATGTACCCGCGGAGCGCCGCAACCAGCTCTGCCTCGGTCTTGACCAGGAACGCGACGCGTTCTTCCATCGGCTCCCGGCCGACTTGCAGCGTATACGCCACCGCCGCCAGGTCCACGCCTGCTTCGAAAGCGCCGGCGTCGCCCTCCGGCGGCGTCCCGAGGTGGTCGCGCTCGATGCGCTCGGCGAGCGACCGCAGGGTTGGACACTCGATCAACGCCCGCGAAGGAAGCCGAACGCCGCGAGCCTCCTCGATGGCTGCCAGGAAAAGATTGGTTTCCACGGCGCCCCAGCCCAGCTCTTCCCACTCCAGGCCGGGTGTGCAGTCCTCGCCCAGGTCGAAACGGCGCCGCAGGATGTCTTGCAGGTCGTCCAGGACGCGACCGGACGCCAGACCGGCACGCCGGGGTCGCGGCGCGGTCTTCCGGTCGAGCTGCTGCACGAAATCGAGCAATCCGCGCGCCCGCTCGATCAGTTGCTCCCGGCTCCTCGCCGACAACGGGATCAGGTAGGGGCCATCCTCGCCGGCGACGTCCGGACCGGGGCTCTGGTACTCCTCGACGACGGCATGCGCGTTCGCGCCGCCGAAGCCGAACGAGCTCACACCGGCCCGCCGGGGCAGATCCCGCCCCTGCTCGTCCTGGAAGCGGGGCCAGGCCACGTTCCGCTCCGCGATGTAGAAGGGGCTGCCGGCCAGATCGATGTCGGGATTGAGATGACGGAAGTTGAGCGTTCTGGGGATCTGCCCGTGCCGGATCGACAGCAGGAGCTTGATCAGGCCGGTCAGCCCCGCCGCGCCCTCCAGATGCCCCACGTTGCTCTTGACAGAGCCGAGCCCGCAATGAGGCCGCGCCGGCCAGTCCTCTCCCGCCGCCCCGGAGAGGCGCCGGAAGGCTTCGATGAGGCCGCCGATCTCAATGGGATCGCCCAGCTTCGTGCCGGTGCCGTGCGCCTCGACATAGCCCGCGGAGCTGGGCGCGACGCCCGCCTGCCGCCAGGCCGCCTCGATGACTTCCGCCTGGGCCTCCGGCTTCGGCGCCGTCAGCGAAGCCGCCTGTCCGCCGTGGTTCACCGCCGTGCCCTTGACCAGGCCGTAGATCGAATCCCCCTGCTCGAGCGCCTTGGCGAGCGGCTTCAGCAACAGCATCGCACCGCCTTCTCCCCGCACATAGCCGTTCGCCGCTTCGTCGAACGTCTGGCACTTCCCGGTCGGCGACAGCATGCCCGCCTGGTAATAGGCGATGCTGATCGTCGGGCTGCAGATCAGATTGACCGCACCCACCAGGGCCTCTTCGCAATCGCCGCGCCGGATCGCGGTCATCGCGTCATGCAAGGCGAACAGGGAGCTCGAGCATGCCGTGTCGATCGTCATGCTCGGTCCCTTGAAGTCGTAGAAATAGGAGAGCCGGTTGGCGAGCATGGAAAACGCGCTGCCCGATCCGACATAGGCCTCGGCCGACTCGGCGGCCGCGATCAAGACGTCGCGATAGTCGCCCTGGCAGACGCCGACGAAGACGCCGATTTTTCGTCCCGAAAGCTCCGACGGCCGATAGCCGCCGTCCTCCATCGCCTCCCAGCTCAGCTCGAGCAGCAGGCGCTGCTGGGGATCCATGAGCTCGGCTTCCTTGGGGGAGGTGCGGAAAAAACGCGCGTCGAATTCGTCGATCCGCTCCAGGAACCCGCCGCGGTCGATCCCCTTGTGCTGTCCCTCCACGTCGATGAAAGCCGGCCACTGCCAGCGTCCCGGCGGCATCGCGACGATGCCGTCTTCCCCGCGCTCCAGGAGCTTCCAGAAGGCCTCCGGCGACGTGGCGCCGCCCGGCAGCCTGCATGCCACTCCCACGATGGCGACGGCGCCCTCCGCCACCACCTCGACGGCCGGCCGGTCCGCCGCCGCTCCCGCGGTCGCCGGCGCCGGTGTCCCGTCGCGCCCGCTCTCCGCGCCGCCCACCACGTGCTGCGCGAGCTCCCGGACCACCTCGTCGGAGACCGTCGCCGCCAGGGCTTCCGCCATCTTTTCCTGCGTTTCGTGCTCGAACAGGAACGCGGGCGACAGCTTGACCCCGAACTGCTGCCGCATCATCGACTTCAATTCGACCAGCTCGATGGAATCCAGCCCCATCTCCATCAGGGGGCGCCGCGCGGAGTACGCGGCGGAACGCTCCACGCCGAGGAGCGTCAGGATGTCCTGCTCGATACGCTTGCCGATGATTCCGCTCTTCCCTGCCTCGGACTGCTCGGCCCCAGCTTCCACCAGGGGGAGGGCGGTCCGCGATACCCCACAGAGAATCACGCTCTGGCTGCAGTCGGAGCCCGGGCTCTGCGTCGGCAACGCGAACGACGCGGCGACCTCGAAGCCGGTGCGCTCGAGGACCTTGTCCCACTGCGGCACGCTGAGCAGGCAACTGTCGCGCAGCCGCCGGTCGGGGTCCTCGAACAGCCAATAACCGTGCAGCAAGGCGCCGCTGAAGAAGAGGCAATCCTTGACGGCGGTGAACTCATTCAACACCAGGAGACCGCCCGGCTTCAGCAGCCTTCTCGTCTGCTCCAGGGTGAGCTCGATGTCTCTGGTGTCGTGCAGGACGTTGGCGGCCACGACGATGTCGAAGCCATGCGCCTCGAATCCTTGCCGGGAGAGATCCGTCTCGATGTCCAGGGTCCGGTAATCGAGCCACGGGTACTGGTCCGCAAAGCGCCGCCTGGCATAGCGAACGAAGGACGAAGAGATGTCCGTGAAGCAGACCTCGACGACATCCGACAAGGGCTGGAGAGCCGCGAGAACCTCCGCGGTCGTCCCGCCGGTGCCAGCCCCGATCTCCACGACGCGGATCTTCGACGCACCGTCGCCAAGCCGGGCGACCGCGCTGCGCACGGCATCCGCGACGACGCGGTTGAAGTAGTCCGACACGGCGTCGCCGCGGAACACCTCGGCGAAGACGTCCATGTTCCCGTCCTGGAACAGGACCTCGGCAACGTCGACCCGGCCGGTGATGATCTCGTCGAAGCGGCTCAGGCAGCATGCCATGAAGCTCAGCAGACCGGAGCAGTCCGGATAGCGCTTCAGAAAGCTCTTCTTGAAACGGGCGACCTGCTCCTCCACCTTTTCGAGGGCGTAGCCGCGAACACGCGGCGTGGTCTCGATGCCACGCGCGCCCACCGTCACCAGCCCCTCTTCTTCCAGCCGCCGGATCAGCGCATCGAAATAGCGGCCGTACTTAGGAACGATGCCCAAACGCAGCTTGAGCTGGTCGAGCTCGTACACCTCCCCCTCGTCCCGCATCACGCCCATCTTCTGGAGGATCGCGAGCACCCATTTGAACGCGAGCTTCCCGAGCTCGCGCTCCGCGCGGCGGGGATCGGCCTTCTCCGCAAAGGCGTAGCCAGCGACCAGCGCCGTAACATCCTGGGCAACTGAGCGCACCAGTGGCACACCCTCGTCCTGGGCGTGTCTCAGGGTCGACATCATGAGCTCGCTTTCTCCCAACAGTACGACGGGGCAGAGATGGGTGGGCCACGCGAAAGGTCCGATCGGCCCACAGGCCGCACCACCAGGGGCAGTGCGAGGGACAACGTGGCGGACGTCACATCCGCCGGAGGAGCCGTCAGCGCGCGGGTAGCGACCGGCTGAAGCAGAACCGGAGAGACCGAGACGATCGCGGTCCTGCCCGGGACGTCCCGGTAATGGACGGGAACCGGCGCCTTGTGAGGGTCATGATCGAGGCGCTCCTGCAACCCGCAGTGGAAATGATGGTGATAGAAGACGTGCCCGCCCGTCAGATGGGCGTGACCGAAGGAGACGTGCTCCAAACCCGCGGCCGCCAAGCCGGCGAAGCAAAACAGCACCAACGCCCACCCAGAAACGCTGAAGGGGCGAGCCCGGAAGCTCCGGGACATGGCTTGGCGTCGTGAGCTCACCCCTTCCCCACTTCAGTATCGAAGACCCCGGTCAGGATCCGGCCCGCGCTCTTCACCTGGACCCACAGCCGGTAGTGGCCCGGCTGGGGGAACTCGTAGGGAAAGGAGAGAACGCTGCCGGCACTGCTTCCTTGTGGCGCCGCGTTGCTCATGCCCGGCATTCCGGCCATGCTGCCGGCCGCCGCCGCACCGCTCTCATGCGCCGTGAACATCTCCTGGGCCGCCATGTTGGCGGTGCCCATGGGGTGGAGGTGAATGAACACCTTGCCGTCGTCCCGGTTGATGACGGCATGGCTCAGCATTCCCATGTACGGCTCGAGAGGAGCCGGGCGGCCGTCCGCACCGCGGACCTCGAAGCGCAGCGTGGTCTCCCGATTGGCCACCAGAGGTTCCTGATGCCAGAGCATGGAGCCGCCATCTTCCAGCCGGCTGGTCGCCACGCCGGGCTGGCCCAGCGGCTCGGAAGCACGCCAGGAGTCGTCGGGGTCCGGAGTCATCCCTCCCTGCGCCCCGGCGGTCACCGCGGCGGGGATGCTCACCTGATCCACCAGGGTCTGCGGAAAGCCGCTCTCGTCGACGACGTCGGCATAGACTCGGTAGGTGCCCGCCGGCAGCGCCGGGAGAGCCGCCAGGAAATCCTTGTCTTTCCCGTTCTGGGCCACCGGATGGAGGTGCGCGAAAGCGTCGAGGCCGGGCTCCCGCAGCAGGAACAGATGCATCAGCTTACCGTGGTCCGGGATGAGCGGCAGGCGCTCCGCGGGGTTCGTGTCCTCGATCGTCAGGGCGAGCAAGGGCTGGCCGGCTTCGAGCTTCACCGTGCTCTGCAGGCGGGAGGGCTTGAAGAGCTTCTGCCGCATTTCGACGTCGACGTTGGACGACCAGACCCTGCATCCCCAGAGCACGAGGGCAAAAAAGACCGTTGAGATGACAATACTCTTCCGCGCCTGGAAGACCCGCCGCTTGTCGACCGTCTCCCCCGGTGGCAGCGACGCCTCACGCACGGCGGCGCCGATGATGCAGACCGCCCCGACGAACAGGAACAGCCCCAGCCCCTCCAGGGTCCAGGTCAGGCTCTTGTCCATGGCGAGGACGCCGCTCCGGACGGCCGGCACCGGCACCTGCGTCAATCCCTCGCCGGCCGGCCCCCGGACGTGGACCCGGACACTGAAAGAGCCGTCGACCATCAGCCAGAGCCGCCCGCTCCAGACGCCCGGCGCCCCGGGGACCGGCTCGGCCACATCCGGCGGCGGCGCGCCCTTGAGGCCGGTCTTGAAATGGATCGGCTGCACGGTGACCTCGTCGACCTTGCGGCCATCCATGATGCGCACCGTGATCTCCGCCAGCCCCGGGATCACCGCCGGCGGGCGGACCATGACCCGCACCGGATACGGCCCGACGTCGCCGTCGTAGAAGATGTTCGGGCTGCCCACATGCGCCCGCGCCGGAGCGGCGGCGAGGACGGCGGCGAGGACGAGAAGCGGAAGAGCGCGCCTCATCGCTGCACTCATCGCTGCACCTTGGACATCCACTGTCCCCAGAACAGACCGAGACGGGTGGAGAGGATCGCCCACGCGACGGCGAACACGAAGCTTATCGCTCGCATCGGGTCCGTCTTCGTCGCCCAGAACTGAAACCAGATCGGATCCGGACGGGTGGCGAAGGACCAGAAGCGGTCCCCGGCGAAGAACCAGTTCCGCGCGCCCGGCGAGAGCTGGAAGATGGCGAAATACCAGTGGATGACGAAGAAGATGGCGACGAACGCCACTCCGATCATCGCCGCGTCGGGCCACCCCGCGCGCTTCCCCTCCCGGCGCTGGAGGAAGAAGTCGATCGCCAGCGCGGGGAACACCAGCAACACCGGGAAGGGCAGCGACGCCATGTGGGTGATCGGCATGTTGATCGGCCCGAGCTTGGGATGGGCCGGGAAGAGCGGCAGGACCCAGACCATGAACAGGACGATCAGCATGTAGAACGCCGAGGTGATGGTGGCCGCCCAGCGCATGCGGGAGGCGCGGGCCGCCGAGACGATCAGGAACGGAAGGTACGCGCACAGCACCTCATAAAAAAGCGCGCTGTGCCTGCGGTTCGGCTGGATGATGTGGACAGGGATCAACGTCGCCACCACGATCCCGGCGGTGAGCAGATGGGCGAGCCCCAACCGTGTCATCTCTCCAGCCGACGCCCGGTTCTGATAGGAGAGCGCGAGGAACATGACACCGAACTCGATGGCGATCATGCCGCCGAGGAGCAGGGTGTGGGGCGGCGTGAAGGCCCCGATGTCCAGGCCGTAGGCGTTGTGCCACCAGTTGTCGTACGGCGCCGAGACGAGCATGGCGAAGGAGCCCCAGATGGCCATCCAGGCCCCCAGCGGCGCGCGGAACCCCCAGAAACGGACCGTCACCGCCCGCTCCGCTTCGCTGCCGGCGAAGGTGGCCTTGAGCGCCAGCACGCCGCTGGACAGGCCGGCCAGCAACCCGCCGAGGTAGACCGCGGCGTGCGGCGGTGACCAGAAGGTGTCGCGGCCGATCGACACGTGCCACGAGATGTCCCAGAGCGTTCCGAGCACGATGCTCAGCGAGCCGGCGACCATCGCGATCAGGTGCCACGGAGTCGTGGCCACCGAGCTCTCTGCTCGCGCAGGAGCAACGGCGGTGTGGGCGACAGATTCCATAGATCTCCTCCGAAAGGGCTATTTGAGCGCCTCGACCGGCTTGAGCCTCGCGGCCCGCCGCGCCGGCAGGACTCCGCCCAGAAGCCCAGTCGCCATGGCCGCGAAGACGGCGACGATCAGCACGATGAACGGCGTGTTGATGTGCTTGATGCCCAGCTTTTCCGCGAGGACCGGAGCCAGGAAATTGATTCCAACCTGGGCCAGCAGGATACCGACGAGGGAGGCGAGCACCGAGACGACCAGAACCTCGAGGACGATCTGGGTTTGCAGATCGCTGGCACGAGCCCCCAGAGCCTTGCGCAGCCCGATCTCCTGGATGCGTCCCTTGATGCTGATCTGCATGATGCTGAGGATGACCAGGGCCGAGATCAGAAAGGCCGTCGCCGCGATCAGGGGCACGAAAATATTGAACGTCCTGAACGAGCGGTTGAACATCTCGTGCATGGACGCCGAGGTGATCACGGTGAAATCGTCCTTCTGCCCTTCGGCGATCTGGTGCCGCTCCCGCATGACCTTGGTGATCTCCTTGCTGATCGCTTCCACGCGCTCCCTGTCCCCGGCGACGAACGTCACGGCGGACACGAAGTTGACCCGGAGCATGTTGTCCATCAGAGTCGTGTAGGGGACCTCGATGATGTTGTCCTGGTCGTTGCCGTGGATATCGACCCCGAGCGACTCGAGAACGCCCTTCACCTGGAACGGCACGTTGTCGATGAAGAGCTGCGCGCCGACCGGCGACTCGCCGGGGAACAGCTTCTTGGCGGTCGTCAAACCGATGAGCGCGACGTTCGCTCTGCCCCGGACGTCCTCCGGCGTGAAGAACTCGCCATCCTGGACGCCTTGCCGCCGCACGCTCTCCGCCTTTTCCGAGTATCCCGTGACGGTGACGCGCAGATTGTTACCGCCATGCTTGACGTCGCGCGATCCGGCGATGACTTGCGGGTCCCATTGCGTGATCCCGGTCGTGCTGGCGACCGTCTCCACATCCGCCAGCTTGAGGCTTTCGCGCCCCCCCGTATCCCCTCCCATCGGGCCGCTGCCGCCCATCACCACGATGCTGTCCGAAGGATAGGCGTGCTCGATGAAGGCCAGGAACTTCGCCTGCATGGTGCCCGAGACCGACTGGAGCAGCACGGTCGCGAGGACGCCGATGGCGACTCCCAGCCCCATGAAAATCGACTTCAGCTTGTAGCGCCACAGGCGCAGGAAGACCGAGCGGAACAGCAGCGGCTTGTTCACAGAGCACCTCCCGCGGACTGGATATTGCGCTCATCCGCCTCCACGGCCCCGTCCCGGATCCTGATGATCCGGTTTGCCTTCTGGGCGACTTCGTGGTCATGCGTGATCAGCACGACCGTGGTGCCTTTCGCGCTCTGCATCTTGAACAGCTCGATGATCTCTCCGGTCGCCACCGAATCCAGGTTGCCGGTCGGCTCGTCCGCCAGCAGGACCGACGGCTCGTTGACGATGGCGCGGGCGATCGCGACGCGCTGCTGCTGGCCTCCCGACAGCTCCTCGGCAAAGTGATTCTTGCGGTCGGACAACCCGACGGCGGCCAGCGCGGCCTCGCTTCTTTCCTTGTAGTCCTTCCGGTCCGCGTACAGCAACGGAAGCTGGACGTTCTCGACGGCCGTCGTACGCGGCAGCAGGTGATACGCCTGAAAGACGAAACCGATGAAACGGTTCCTGAGGCCGGCCAGCTCGTCATCGCTCAGGGCGTTCACCGCCCGCCCGTTGAGCAGATACTCGCCACTGTCCGGCCGGTCCAACAAGCCCATCACGTTCATCAGCGTGCTCTTTCCAGAGCCCGAGGGACCGAGGATCGCGACGAGCTCTCCCGGCTCGATCTTCAGCGACACGTGGTCGATCGCCTTCACCGGCTGCTCTTTGGCCTTCCTGTAGGTTTTGGCCAAATCTTTCAGCTCAATCATGATTGCTCTTCTCCAGGTAGCTCTTCCACGCCTGCTTGTCGGCCACGATGGTCTCCCCCTCTTTGAGCCCGGAAACGATTTCGATGCTCTGCGGGGTCTGCAGTCCGGTCTCGACCGGCCGTTCGGTCCAACGATCCGCCGTCCGCACGACGACGACATTACGGCCGCCCTCGCGCAGCAAGGCGTTGCGCGGGACGCTGACGACGTTTTCCCTCTGCGCCAGGATGAAATTCACATGGACCGTCATCTCGGGCCGGATCTGGAGGCCCTGAGTGTCCACGATGTCGATGATCACAACGTAGTTGACCACGTTGTTGACAAGCTGGGCCTTCGGGTAGATCGCCTGGACGACACCCGCGAGATCGTGGCCGGGGAAGGAGTCGACGCGAAAGGTGACGCGCTGCCCGACGTGGACCTTGCCGATGTCGGTCTCATCGACGAACGACTGAATCTCCAGCCGCTTGAGGTCGATGATCGTCAGGAAGGTGGGCGCGGCGAAGCTCGCCGCGACGGTCTCCCCCACATAGGTCGACACCGATGCGATCGTCCCCGAGATCGGAGCCTTGATGACCGCGTAGCTGAGCGTGATCTCCGCGTCGGCGAGGTTCGCCCGCGTCCGCTCCACTTCCGCCAGCTTGACCTTCACGTTCCTTCTGGTGTTCTCGATTTGCAGCGGGGGGATGAGATCGCCGAGCCGCTCGTTCCGGGCGAGCTCGCTCTCGGCGTACTCCTTCTCCGCGATCGCGGAGTTGAGCCCGGCCCTCAGCGATTCAACGCGCGCCCGCAGGTCCGCGTCGTTCAACGAGGCCAGAACCTGCCCCTTCTTGACCGAGTCGCCGACGTTGACCCTCAGTTGCGCGACGACGCCGGAGATCTGGGAGCCGACTTTCACCTCGGCGCCCACCTTCGACTTGATCGTCCCGATGGCGACGGTGGATTCCGTGAGGGTGGTCCTGCTGGCATGGAGAGTCGGCAGGGTGTCCGCCTCACGCCCCCGGAACAGCGACCGGACCGGAGCGTAGCTGAACGCCATGACTCCGGCGAACAGGAGCCCAGCAGCGACGATCAACCAGCGCATGGACGAGGAGAACAGCGGCTGTGCTGAGGCTCAAGGCTTTGCAAGGCAAGACCGTAACCCTGCGGCGACCAACAAAGCTTCTCGACAATCATTAAAAGCATTCCTCCAAGACCAGGGCTCCCCAGCCACCCCTGCGACAGCGATTTCGGTACCTACCTCTGACAGCTTGGCAGCAACTTCACAGCTACCGCAGGTGCGTGAGGCGTACCAAACTTTAGGCGGGGCATACCTTACTCCTCGCGGCCTTGCGAAGTCAAGCCGTCGCACATTACCAGCCCACCCCCCGGCTAAGTGTCCCGGAGCGCTTGCACGGGCATCACTCTCGATGCCTTGATCGCGGGGCCCACCCCGAAAATCAGACCGAGGAGCACCGCCACGACGAACGGGATCGTCACACCGCGGAAATCGACGGCCATATGCCAGCCGGTCAGCGGCTTCAAAGCAACGATCCCCAGCCAGCCCACCAGGAGACCGGCGATTCCGCCCAGCACACTCAGGAAGCAGGCTTCCGCAATGAATTGCCTGGAAATATCCCGCCGGCGCGCGCCGACCGCCATCCGCAGGCCGATCTCCGAGGTTCTGTCCTTGACGTTGAGGTAGGTGACCGCCAGCACACCGGCGCCACCGATCGCCAGGGTGACCACCACGAAGAGACCCGACAGCCCTTGCAGGAACGCGGAATTCATGCTCCGGATTTTGTTGGCTCGGATCAAGGCCAAGACATTGAAATCATCCTTCACATCCCGGTCCAGGGCGTGGCGCTCCCGGAGCACCTCCCGGGCCTCGCCTTGCACCGCGTCCATCTCCTTCTCATCGTTGACCTGCACCAGCAGACGCGTGAAGTAGTCTACGTTGAACAGCCTGCGCCGTGCGGTTTCCAGGGGGACCACGATCTGGTCGTCTTCATTCTGTCCATCGCTGCCGACCCCCTTCTCCTTGAGCTGTCCGACGACTTCGAAGGGAGCATTGCCGATCCAGATGGTGTCTCCCACCATGCTGAATCCGTCATTCAGTTTTTTCGCCACATAAGAGCCCACCACCGCG
>DATARD010000349.1:0-26533 GCA_036264355.1 Thermoanaerobaculia bacterium | reverse complement strand
CTGTGCGCAGGGGGGTAGACTTCGATCGGGCCATGGAAGTGCCTCCTCTCTTGTTCTCGACAAACAAGAGGAAAGCACGTCTCCATGGCCTTTTGCAAGCCTGCCTCCACGCGAAAAGGACGCCTTAAGCGATCACGGATGTTGATGGCTCTGGAGGGGCACAGCCTGGGAGTTCTGGGTTGCTCGTTCTCGCCGGACGGCCGGCGATTGGCGTCTTGGTCTTACGATCGTACGATTCGGCTGTGGGAGTTCGTCTCGGAAGATTCACTCGGCCACGGACTTGCCACTCTCAGAGGTCACGGAGGTGCTGTTCTTTCCTGCGCATTCTCCCGCGGAGGAGACCGTCTGGTTTCCTGCTCTACAGACCGAACGCTGCAGATCTGGAACGTGGAGAAAGGCGCAGTGACTGGTACACTTAAGGGGCATGAGGCACCGGTCCGGGCGGTCGATTTTGGCGCCGGAAAGCGGGGCCCTTTTCCGTGGCAGGATACGGAGCTTGTGTCCGCCTCGGATGATGGGACTCTTCTGCTCTGGAAGGCGCGAGACTTTCGTGAGGAGGTGTTCCTGGACGGCGACAATGAAACGCTCCTCTGTCTTCCGTTTCAGGATCGCCGTCACGTCGCGACCGTGTCGCGACTCGGTGATCTGCGTGTCCATGAAGTTGGCGACTCGAATCCCGGCGGAGTTGGATTTCCGTCGATGCTCGTGGGTGGAGGAGCCGCGGCTCCGGACGGACGGCGGCTCGTCCTATGGTCGCGCAATCTAGTCGAGGGGAAGGTTCGGTTTGCCGTTGTGGAGCTTGAGCCCATGGCGGATCCGCCACTCGAGTTCTCTGGCCATGAAGGGGTTGTCCTTGCCTGCGCGGTGACGCAAGACTCTCGGACGCTTCTCACTGCTTCGATGGACGAATCGGTCGGGGTGTGGGATCTGGAAACCGGAAGCCAGTTGAAATCTTTCCACCTGAACTCCCCGGTGTCTGACATTCAGGTCTCCCTGGATGGCCGCTTTGCTCTTGCGGCCTGCTGGGACGGAACAGTGCGGTACTTGGATCTTTCTTCTGAGACCATCACAATGCTCTCAGGCCACACGGACCGTGTCCTCGCTTGTGCCCTCGCTCCGGACGGCCTGCGCAAGGTTTCCGCCTCCGCGGATCACACCCTCCGATATTGGGACTTGGAGTCTGCCAGCACTTTCGCTTTGCTGGCCGGACACACGGCCGAGGTCACCGGCTGCGCCTTCACGCGCTTGGGCCGGTACATCATCTCGCGCTCAAAGGACAAGCGACTCGGCATCTGGGATGCCCGATCGGGAGCTCTGATTGCCTTCACCGAAGGCCACACCGACCAGGTGACCGCGTTCGCGAGCGATGAGGATGAAGGCATCGTTTACTCCTGCTCCGAGGATCAGACGGTTCGCGTTTGGGATCTCGAAACCGGCGAACCTCGGGGCGTGGTCTATGGCGTGAGTCCATTCCGTTCCCTGGCGGCGGTGGCTGGCGGAGTGTATGCGGGAGATGAGGCTGGGAATCTATGGGTTCTGGAGCTTAGTGTCGGTGAAGCCGAAGGCCGAACTCTCCGGCGGGGCCGGCCTGATTTCGCGGATCCAAATGATGCAGGGCTGGATCAGCTTTCGCAAGGATGGGTCTATATCAGTTCTGCCCAAGAAGATAAAAAAATCGCTCAGGAACTCCGCAGACTCCTGGAACAACAAGGAATAAAAGCCTGGCTAGACGAGCCAAGGCTTCAAGCAGGCGATGACTTTGAAGAGTTGTGCCGCCGCCGTATAGATGGGAGCATTCTCTTTTTGCCGCTTATTTCTCGATCTACTCTTACTCCTGAGCTTCGCTTTTTCAGGATGGAGTGGCGCTATGCGTTTAGCCGTTCTCGAATGTTTCCTCCAGATAGACGATTCATCATGCCGGTACTCATTGATGACACTAATTTGGATGCCCCTGCTTTGCCCGAGGAGATTCGGAAATTACATGTTCACTCTTGGCAAGGAGAAAGCTCACGGCAAGATCTTCTGAGAGAAATCTTGGATGTGTACCGAAAGAACGGCCCGCGTAGCCTGTCGAGCTAAGGGTATCTTGCAGGGAACGTTTTGTCTGTGCGCAAAGCGCACCCTGCGTCGCGTGACGGCAACCGGCACCCGCACTCCCGGCCTCTCTCCCTGCTCGGAGAGAAAGAGGCCGGGGGTGAGGGCGCTGTTCGGGCGCGGAATCACCCCAAGGCTGACGCGGGCCGGGCGCCCATCTCCGGCGCGGTCAGCCTTTCTCACAGGTTAAGTTTTCAAAGAGCCCGGAGACTCTCTCGGCGGAGGACAGGACGTTTCGGTTCGCTCGGACCGTCGTGTTCCCAGCCGGAGAGTCTCTTGACCGGCGGAATGAGTCTCCGCACGGCCCGTCAAATCATTTGCGCCGTGGCGAGAGGCTCTCAGCCGGCGAGATGCCTTGCTGAGCGGATCGCCAAGTCGTTTTCCGCTCCCGGAGAGCCTCTCCGTCATTCAGAGAGTCAATTCTCCGGTTTGAGCCTTCATTCTGCTGATCAGTGTCTCTCTGCGGCAGATTTATCTGGACAGCAGCGGAAAGCGTGCGTATAGTACCGATGTCTTCGGGCAAAAGATAGACCCATTCGGGCTTGCAGGCGGAGGTCGTCCGCAGTGCCGTCACGGACAGTCGCCGTGCCCTCACCGTCGCACGCAGTACCGTCACCGCCCAGCGCAGTGCAGTCACAGTCGCACGTAGTGCAGTCACCGTCGTGCGTAGTGCAGTCACCGTCGTCCGCAGTGCTCTCACTGTCGAGCGCAGTTCCGTCACGGTCGTGCGTAATGCCGTGACTGTCGTGCGTAGTGCAGTCACCGTCGTGCGTAGTGCGGTCACTGTCGCACGTAGTGCAGTCACTGTCGCACGTAGTGCAGTCACTGTCGCACGCAGTGCAGTCGCTGTCGTGCGTAATGCTGTGACGGTCGTACGCAGTACAGTGACGGTCGCACGCAGTGGCGTCACGGTCGCGCGGGCGGGTTGACAGGCCCGGCTTCGGCTCCTAACCTCCGTGGCCAGAGGTGATCCTTTTCGCAGTTGCAGCGCCGCACTCTGACAGAGGAGAGGTACGACATGCGAGCGATTCTGATTTTCGCGTTGGCCGGGGCGTTGGCACCGGGACTTGCCGGCGCTCAGCCGCAGCAGGATTTCAGCAAAGTGGAGATCAAGGTCACGAAGGTGGCCGGCAGCGTCTACATGCTGCAAGGCGCCGGGGGCAACATCGGCGCCTCGGTGGGGGAGGATGGCATCGTCGTTGTCGATGACCAGTACGCGCCGCTGGCGGAGAAGATCCGCGCCGCGTTGAAGGGCATCACCGACAAGCCGGTGCGCTTCATCATCAACACCCACTACCACCCGGACCACACGGGCGGCAACAACTTCTTCCAGAAGGAAGCCCCGATCATCGCGCACGACAACGTGCGCAAGCGCCTGCTGGAAGGCGGCACCGCCGGCAACGGGGGGAGCGTCAAGATGACCATGGCGGCGGCGCCGCCGGGAGCGCTCCCCATCCTGACGTTCGACCACGAGGTTACCGTCCACCTCAACGGTGAGGACATCCGCGCTCTGCACGTCCCGCAGGGCCACACCGACGGCGACAGCGTGATCTTCTTCCCCAAGTCGAACGTCGTGCATCTGGGCGACGACTTTGTCACCTACGGCTTCCCGTTCGTCGACCTGGGCGGCGGCGGCAGCGCGGCCGGCATGGCGGCGGCTCTCGAGGAGGTGATCCCCAAGCTGCCCGCGGACGTGAAGGTGATCCCCGGGCATGGGCCGGTGTCGAATCTCGACGACGTGCGCAAGTTCGTGGTGATGATCAAGGAGACGTGGGCGGTGGTGGAGAAGGGGGTGGCGGAGCACAAGACGCTGGAGCAGCTCCAGAAGGAGAAGGTTCTCGCGGCGTGGGACGCCAGGTGGTCGGGCGAAATGATGAAGACCGATGTGTGGATCGAGACGCTCTACAACGAGCTGACCGGGGAGAAGGGGAGTGGCCTCCGCAAGCACAACTGAGCAGATCGAGACGGCGCTGGTG
Organism: Thermoanaerobaculia bacterium; assembly: GCA_036264355.1. Classification (GTDB taxonomy): domain Bacteria; phylum Acidobacteriota; class Thermoanaerobaculia; order Multivoradales; family UBA5704; genus UBA5704. Next base: position 22,463 of record DATARD010000349.1, on the reverse strand, counting down.
ACCGGCGGCACGGGGTTCGTGGGCAGCCGGCTCGCGGCGTTTCTGGCGGCGCGGGGCGTGCGGGTGCGCGCGGTGGTGCGCCGCTCCGGCGATCATCCGAACCTGGGAGGCTCGGGTATCGAGCAGGTGGTGGGCGACTTCACCGACGCCGCGACCGCCCGGGCGGCGTGCGCCGGGATGGACGTGGTGGTGCACTGCGCCGCCTCGCTCGCCGACGACCTCGGCGAGATCCGTCGGGTGAACGTCGCCGGCACGGCCGGGCTGGTGGCGGCGGCTCGCGCGGCGGGCTGCCGGCGGTTCGTGCACATCTCCACCGTGTCGGTGTACGACTGGGAGAGCGGGCTCGCGGTGTACGACGAGACGGCGCCGCTCAAGAGCACAGTCAAGCTCTATCCGCACACTCCCGCGGCCTCGCCGTACTATGGGCTGAGCAAGGCCGAGGGCGAGCTGGCCTTGCGGACCGAAATGGCTGGTCCGGAGCGCGGCCTCGCGGCGACCATTCTCCGCCTCGGCGCGGTGCTCGGCGTCCATCCCACCTCCAGTTGGGCGGTCGAGGTGCCGGCGAAGGTCCGCCGGGGTCTGGTCCCGCTCAAGGGGGACGGCGGCGACGTGCTCCCCTGGACGCACATCGACAACGTCTGCCACGCCGTCGGCCTGGCGCTCGCCGAGCCGGCGTCGGTGGGCCGGGTCTACAACGTCGTGGACGGCCATGTGACCTGGCACGATTACGTCGAGGAGGTCCGCGGCTGGTTTCCGGACGCGCCGCCGGCGCCGGTGATTCCTCGCGGCCCGGGAGAAGGCGTCTTCGTCGGCCGTTGTGCCGGCGACCGCATCGTCGCCGAGCTGGGCTATGCGCCGTTGCGCACCTACGCGGAGGGGATGGCCGAGGCGGCGGCGTGGTGGCATTCTGCCCGGCAGGTTGGTACGATCCCCACACCATGAAGATCGAGCTCAGTGAAGAGCAGAAGCTCTTGCGTGAAAGCGTTCGCCGGTTCGCCGAGGAGGTCGTGGCGCCGCGGGCGAAAGAGATTGACCAGACGGGCGAGTTCCCGCGTTCGTTCTACGATCAGGCCGGCGAGCTGGGGTTCGCCGGAGTCGCCATGCCCGAGGAGTACGGCGGTGCCGGCATGGACACCGTCGCCTATTGCCTCATCATCGAAGAGATCAGCCGCGTCTGCGCGACGTCCGGCGTCATCCTGTCGGTCAACAACTCGCTGGTCTGCGATCCGCTGCTGAAGTATGGCAGCGAGGAGCAGAAAAAGGAGTTCCTGACCCCGCTCGCCGCCGGCACGAAGCTCGGCTGTTTCGCCCTGACCGAGCCGGGCGCGGGCAGCGATCCCGCCGGCCTGCGCACCACCGCCCGCCGCGACGGCGACGACTACGTGCTGAACGGCAACAAGATCTTCATCACCAACGGCACCGATGCCGACGTCGCCCTGGTCTTCGCCTCGATCGACCTGGCGAAGAAGCACAAGGGGATCACTTGTTTCATCGTCCCCACCAACACCCCCGGCTACAGCCACGGCAGCCACGAGTTCAAGCTCGGCGTCAACGCCTCGGGCACCACCGAGCTGGCGTTCGCGGATATGCGCATTCCGGCGCGCTACCGGCTGGGCGAGGACGGCGAGGGGTTCAAGATCGCCATGAGCACCCTCGACGGCGGACGTATCGGCATCGCCGCGCAGGCGGTCGGCATCGCGCAGGGGGCGTTCGAAGAGGCGCTCAAGTACTCGCAGCAGCGCGAGCAGTTCAACCAGCACCTCTCCGACTTCCAGGCCATCCAGTTCTATCTGGCGGACATGGCGACCGAGATCGACGCCGGCCGGCTGCTCACCTGGAAGGCGGCGTGGACCAAGGAGAACGCCAAGCGCTACACCTTGGAAGCGGCGCAGGCCAAGCTCTACGCCTCCGAGATGGCGCAGCGGGTGACCAACAAGGCGCTGCAGATCCACGGCGGCTACGGCTACACGAAGGAATACAACGTCGAGCGCTACTTCCGAGACGCGCGGATCACCGAGATCTACGAGGGGACCAGCGAAGTCCAGAAGATGGTGATCGCCGACTGGGTCCTCAACAAGGCCTGATTCCCATGGTTGCGACGTTGGCTGAGCCGAAGGCCGCCGAGGGGGTCGAATTCTCCTTCAGCGAGGACCAGGAGATGGTCCGCGAGCAGGTGCGCCGTTTCGCCGAGGAGCGCATCCGTCCCGGCGTCGAGGAGCGCGACCGCGAGCACCGCTTCCCGGAAGAGGTGCTGCGCGAGATGGGGGAGCTCGGCTTCCTCGGCATGACGGTCGAGGAGAAATACGGCGGCGCCGCGGTCGACACGCTGACCTACCTTCTCGCCGTCGAGGAGGTCGCCCGCGTCTGTCCGGCGACCGCGGTGACGATGACCGTCTCGAGCTCGGTCTGCGCTTGGCCGATCGGCCGTTTCGGCACCGAAGCGGTCAAGCGCCGCGCCCTGCCGGCTCTGGCGTCGGGGGAGGCGCTGGGCGGTTTCGGCCTCACCGAGCCCGGCTCCGGCAGCGACGCCGCGAGCATGCGCACCACCGCGCGCCGCGACGGCGACTTCTGGGTGCTCGACGGCGAGAAGGCATGGATCACCAACGCCGGCTTCGCCAAGTGGTATGTGGTGATGGCGCGCACCAATCCCGACGCCGGCAAGAAGGGGATCTCGGCCTTCGCGGTCCCCGCCGACGCGCCCGGCTTCTCGGTCGGCAAGCCGGAGGAGAAGCTCGGCCTCAAGGCGTCGCGCACGGCGCAGATCTTCTTCAACCAGTGCCGCATTCCGGCGGAGAATCTGCTGGGCAGCGAGGGGCACGGGCTGCGCATCGCCATGGCCACCCTCGACCACTCGCGGCTGGGCATCGCGGCGCAGGCCCTGGGCATCCATCAAAGGGCGCTGGAGCTGGCGGTCGCCTATGCCAACGAGCGCGTGCAGTTCGGCGTGCCGATCGCGAGCCATCAGGCCATCCAGTTCAAGATCGCCACCATGGCGACCGACCTCGCCGCCGCGCGTGCCCTGACCTACGCCGCCGCGGTGCAGGACCACACCTCCGAAGCCGGCCGTACCGCGGCGCAGGCCAAGCTCTTCGCCTCCGAAGCCGCCAACCGCGCCTGCCAGGAGAGCCTCCAGATCCACGGCGGCAACGGCTTCCACGAAGACTACGAGATCGCCCGCCTCTACCGCGACGTGCGCGTCACCACGATCTACGAAGGCACCAGCGAAATGCAGCGGCTGGTGATCGCGCGGCATCTGTTGCAGGGTTGATCTGGTCTGATTCCTTCCCCAGAACCCAGGGTTAAAACCCTGGGCTACGTGCCTATGCCCCTCCGGGGCACCCCCGTCCTTCCGGGAGGGGGAGTTACCCCGGAGGGGTAAAGGCGCCTAGCCCAGGGTTTTAACCCTGGGTGCTTGGCGTAAACGCACCGGAAATATATCCTGGGATTCCAATGGAGACCCTCATCCTTCCCGTTCTCGTCGCTTTCGTGCTCGGCGCGGTGCTCGCGTGGGCGGTGACCCGCGGCGGGGCACAGGCACGGATCGCGCGGTTGGAGACGATGCTGGAGAAGGAGCGCGAGGCGGCGGGGGAGAAGCTGCGGCTTCTGGAGCGGGCGCAGGTGGAGCTGTCGGATGCTTTCAAGGCTCTGTCGTCCGAGGCGCTGCAGAGCAACAACGCCTCGTTCCTGCATCTGGCGAAGGCGACGCTGGAGCGCTTTCAGGAGACGGCGCGGGGGGATCTGGAGCGGCGGCAGCAGGCGATCGGCGAGCTGGTCAAGCCTCTGGCCGAGTCGCTGGACAAGGTAGACCGCAAGATCCAGGAGATCGAGACCGCCCGCGCCGCGGCGTATGGCAGCCTCACCGAGCATCTGCGCGGGCTCGCCGCGTCGCAGGCCAACCTGGAGCGCGAGACGGTCAAGCTGGTCGGCGCCCTGCGCTCTCCGGCGGCGCGCGGCCGGTGGGGGGAGATGCAGCTTCAGCGCGTGGTTGAGATGGCGGGGATGGTCGCCTACTGCGACTTCACGCCGCAGGCGACGGTGGACGGCGAGGACGGGCGGCAGCGTCCGGACCTGGTGATCCGCCTGCCCGGCAAGAAGAACGTGGTGATCGACGCCAAGGCGCCGCTGGAAGCCTATCTCGACGCTCTGGAGCAGCCGGACGAAGAGTCCCGGCGCGCCCGGCTCCGCGAGCACGCGCGGCAGATCCGCATCCATCTCCAGAAACTGGCGCTGAAGAGCTACTGGGCACAGTTCGAGCCGGCGCCGGAGTTCGTCGTCCTCTTCCTCCCCGGGGAGACCTTCTTCAGCGCCGCGCTGGAGCAGGACCCGTCGCTGATCGAATTCGGCGCCGAGCAGCGGGTGATCCTGGCGACGCCGACCACTCTGATCGCCCTGCTGCGGGCTGTTGCCTATGGTTGGCGGCAGGAGCAGGTGGAGCAGGGAGCGCGCGAGATCAGCGAGCTCGGGAAGTCGCTCTACGAGCGGCTCCGCACCTTCGCCGTGCACCTCACCCAGATGGGCCGCAACCTCACCCAGAGCGTCGACGCCTACAACCGCGCCGTCGGCTCGCTGGAGTCGCGGGTCCTCCCCGCCGCGCGCCGCTTCCAGGAGCTGGGAGCGGCCGGCGGCGAGGAGATCGAAGTGCTGGAGATCGTGGACCGGGTGGTGCGGGAGCCGCTGGGGCCGGTGTAGATCAGACGTTCAGATAAACGTCTCGACCTTCCCCTTCGCCTTCAGTTGCTGCACGTGTGCCGAGAGCACCTGCTCCATCTGCTGCTGCCGGAGGAATTGGACGATCTGGGGCTTCACCATGTCGAAGGGGGCCGTGGTGGCGGCCTCTTTGCCGACGAGCTGGATGATGTGGTAGCCGAACTGGCTTTCGACGACCGGGCTCAGGTCGTTCGGATTGGCCAGCGCGAAGGCCGCCTTGTCGAAGGTGGGGACCATCTGGCCGTGGGTGAACCAGCCGAGGTCGCCGCCGCGCGGCTTGGAGCCCGGATCGTCCGAGTTCTCGGTCGCCAGCTTGGCGAAGTCCTCCCCCTTCTGGAGACGCTTCAGGAGATCGTCGGCCTTGGCCTTGGCCTTCTCCTTGTCGGCGGGCGTGGCGTTGGCCTCGGTGTGGATGAGGATGTGGCGGACGTGGACCCGTTCCGGCTTCTTCATCTTGTCCGGGTTCTTGTCGTAGAACTCCTTGGCCGCCTGATCGCTCACCGTCACGCCGGCGAGGACCTTGGTCTGCACGAACTTCTGCACCGCGCCGTCGTGGCGGATGCGCTGGCGGAGGCCCTCCTCGGTGAGGTGGTTTTCGGCCAGGGCCTTCTTGAACGCTTCCGGGTTGGGCGCCTGGCTGCGCAGACCGGCCATCTCCCGCTCGACCTCGGCCTCGGTCACCGTCACCTTCTGCTCTTTGGCCTCCTGGGTGAGGAGAGTGCGCGCGATGATGTCGTCGAGCACCTGCTTGTAGAAGCTGGCGCTCAGCGGCGGCTGGACGCCCTGGGCCTGGGCGAACCGCATCTGCGCCGTGGTGGCGTCCTGCACCAGTTGAGCCCTTTTGATCACCTCGCCGTTGACGCGGGCCACGACCTCCGGCATTTTGGTCGGATCGACCGGCGTTTCGGTGGCGGGGCTATGGGACGGCAATCCTGCCGGGGGCAATCCTGCCGGAGGCATGCCGGCCGGGGGCATGCCGCCCGGGGCCGCGGCCTGCGCGGACGATGCCGGGGTCGTCTGCCCCGGCGCGGTGGCCGGAGCGCTCTGCTTGGATGCCTCCGGCTTGATCTCCACACCCTTCTTGCAGCCGGCGAAGGCCGCGAGGGCGGTGAATGTCAGGGCGAGAAAAAGGACCGGCTTGCGGCGTCTGGTCATGAATCGATTCCTTCGAGCAGGAGTTGGAGTGGCGGCCTCGCCGCCAGAGATCGGCTTGTTGCGCGACAGCGGACCGCCGCTGTCGAAGATCCGCGCATTGTACCCGCAAATCGGTCCGTCCGGTTGATGGACTCGCGGCCACCTTCACCGCAAGCCGAAGGGAGCCTGCGGGTGAAGGCCCGAGACGGGCTCGATTCTTGCTGACGCCCGGGGCATGGTCCAACGCGCGAAAAGAACCATCCTGCTCGTCGTCTTCGCGGCCAGTCTCATCGGCTGTGCCTCCGCGGCGCGGCTTCCGGTCTCCGCCGGGACCGGTCCCCATCCGACCCTGCCGGCTCCCAACAAAGCGTTGATCCCGGTGGTGCACGTCGTCACCGCCAAGGGCTGGCCGGCCGGCGCCAAGCCGGTCGCCGCCGCCGGAACGACGGTCGCCGCATTTGCCGCCGGCCTGGACCATCCACGCTGGCTCTACGCGCTCCCGAACGGCGACGTGCTCGTGGCCGAGACCAATGCGCCGGAGCGGCCGGAGGACGGCAAAGGGATCAAGGGATGGTTTTTCAAACATTTCCAAAAGAAGGCCGGTGGCGCCGTGCCGAGCGCCAACCGCATCACCCTGCTGCGCGATGCCGACGGAGACGGTGTCGCCGAGACGCGCTCAGTGTTCCTGTCCGGGCTCTACTCGCCGTTCGGGATGGCGCTGGTGGGGAACGATCTCTACGTGGCGGACAGCGACGCCATCCTGCGGTTCCCCTATACGCCAGGCCAGACGCGGATCACCGCGCCCGGCGTCAAGATCGTCGACCTGCCAGCCGGTCCGATCAATCATCACTGGACCAAGAACATCATCGCCTCGCCGGACGGAAAAAAGCTCTACGTGGGCGTCGGCTCCAACAGCAACGCGGCGGAAAACGGAATCAAAGTGGAAGCGGGTCGCGCGGCGATCTGGGAGGTGGACCTCGCGACCGGCAACCACCGCATTTTCGCGTCCGGACTGCGCAATCCGGTCGGTCTGGCCTGGGAGTCCGAGAGCGGCGCCTTGTGGGTGGCGGTCAACGAACGCGATGAGCTCGGCAGCGATCTCGTCCCCGACTACATGACCGCGGTCCGCGAGGGCGCCTTCTACGGCTGGCCCTACAGCTATTTCGGCCAGCACCTCGATACCCGGGCGAAACCGCCGAGACCGGACCTCGTCGCCAAGGCCATCGCACCCGACTACGCCCTGGGACCGCACACCGCCTCGCTGGGCCTGGCCTCGTCAAAGGGAACGACCCTGCCGGATCGATTCAAGCACGGCATGTTCGTCGGCCAGCACGGCTCCTGGAACCGCAAACCGCGCAGCGGCTACAAAGTGGTTTTCGTCCCCTTCACCGGCGGCATTCCCTCCGGCGAGCCGGTGGACGTATTGACCGGCTTCGTCGACGACCAGGGAGGAGCGAAAGGGAGGCCCGTCTGTGTGCTGATCGATAAAAGCGGCGCCCTGCTGGTGGCGGACGACGTGGGGAATACGGTCTGGCGGGTAACCGGGTGATGACGGGCGTAGCCGACGTCAGCGCTGTCGACCGGACGTAAGAAAGCCAGCCCAGGCGACCGCCTCGCCGGCGAGCGAGGCGGAATGGCCGAGGACGATGAGGGGGAGGGTCGAGAGGAAGCGCCCGGTCTGGCCGGCCCGCGCGGACTGTCCGGCGACCAGGACGAGGATGCGCGGCAGGCGGACGGGGAGGACGCTGGCCAGGAGATAGATCAGCGCGGCGCTGCGTTTCCTGCCGACCCTTTCCACGCGCAGCCTGCCGTACAACATCCCCCGGGTATACCGTTCGACGAGGAAGCTCCGCACCGTGTGCAGGTGGTGATGCTCCACGATCGCGCCGGGCTCGAAGCGGAGCTCACGGCCGGTGTCCCACAGGCGCCAGGACAGGCTGACGTCTCCCAGCATCTCGTCGCCGGGCAGGCCGCCGGCCGCGGCGAAGTCGGCGCGGCTCAGGAGCAGGTTGGCGGTCGGACCCATGTCCACGCGGCGGGAGTGGCCTCCTGGCAGCCATTTGCTGAACTTGCAGAGGTGGATTCCCTGGTCGCGCCAGCGCCGGCCGTGGCAGGCGATGGCTCCGACGATCACGTTTCCGGTCTCTTGATGCGCTGCCACCATCCGTTCCACCCAACCGGGGTGCGGATAGACGTCCGGATCGGTGAACAGCAGGAGAGGAGACTCCGCCAGCGAAACTCCGAGATTGCGCGCCGCATGCGGCAGCAGGCGGTGCGGGCTGTGATGAAACCGCACCCAGGGAAAGCGCGCAGTGACCAGATCCTCCGTCGTCTTCTCCGGGCTGCTGTCGACGACGATCGTTTCGAAATCCTGGCAGGTCTGGCGAGCCAACGCTTCGAGGCAGCCCGCGATGGTTGCTGCAGATTCGTAGGCGGGAATGATGACCGAGAGGGATGGCACTTCAAGTGGTTTCCTGATACTTCCGGTATTCGTTCATCTCGTACAGCGAGAAGCGCGCCTCGGCGTCTCCCGGGCCGGCGATGAGCCCGAGAGAGAAACCGAGCCCGCTCACCAGTTGCAGAATGAAAATTGCCGGCAATCCGGCGAGCAACCGGCCCAGCAGCTCCGGCCGTTCGCGCGCCAGGAAGAGACCGGTGCGCGCCAGAGAATAGAACGGTGTGGCAAGGGTCGCCGCCACGTAGAAGAGATGGCGGCCGAGCGGCCAGCAGAACGTCCGCGCCCGCAGGCAGCCGTAGATCCGGTTCCAGAGGAAACGCCCCAGCGCGGCGCTGGCCAGCGTGCTCTCGTTGATGTGGGAGAAGCGGGCGGCCGGTTCGAGGAGGAGGCGGTGGCCGTCGCGATGGAGTCGCGCGTGGAGCACGATCTCGGCGCGCAGGAGGTCTTCGAGCGCGTCGCCGTAGGCCAGAAGAATGCTGCGCTTGAACGATGAATTGTGACCGGGGAGGAGGCTGTGCTCGCGGCGCGGGGCCGGCGCCATCCAAAGCTGATAGTTGATGATTTCGATCGAGCGGCTGAGCGCGATCTCGGGGTTGCCGTTGTGCACCTCGGCGCCGACGCCGGCCCAGGGACCCGCATGCGCCTCGAGGAGCGCCTCCGCCCAGCCGGGATGGGCGCGGCAGTGCTCCTCCAGGAAGGCGATCACCGGCGCCGTGGCGGTGCGCACGCCGAGGGCTTTGGCGGCGGCGAAGCGCGTGTCCGGTGGCAGGCGGATCGAGCGCACGGCCGGATGATCGCTCCCCGGCAGCGGTGGCGGCGACAGGGGCTCTCCGGGAGCGAGATCGAAGAGCAGGATCTCCATCCGGTCCACGGCGTTCTGGGAAAGCAGGGAATGGAGCGCGCCGACGGCTCTGTCGCGTCGTTCCCCCACGACCAGGATGACGGAGATCTCGGCGGGCATCAGCGCGGCGGCTCGCTGTGCGCCGCGATGGCGAGACTCAGCAGGCGGTTCCCTTGACGGATCATCAACCCGCGATCCAGGAGCGGCTGCAGACGCTGTTCGATCTCGTCGAGTGACACGGGCCGCCCCTCCGCGGCTTCGAGCTCGGCCACCAACTGCTGGAGGCTGCGGATGCGGTCACACGCCAGGATCAGAGACCGTTCCAACCCTGTCAACACGGTCAGCAGCTCGGAGGCGATCGGCCGCAGATCCCAGACCCGGATCTCCTCCTCCCGGCTCTCGAAGAACAAGGCGCTCCCGGAGTGGGCGCTGCGCCAGCGCTCGATCTCCCGCGCCAGCGGTTCCGTGTACGCCGTGACGTCACGGCCGTCGGGATAGCGGAAGGCGAAGTGGTAGGCGAGATGGCGGAGCGTTTCCGGCGCGAAAGGATAGATGTATCCATAGGCCGGGCAGGGCTCGATGTCCGCGAAGCCCAGCTCCGTGCCCTGCTCGAAGTTGGGGCTGAAGCGGTCGAGCCGGATCCGGTTCGAGCTCTGCGGCGGAGTGAGGTGGGTCAGCAGCGGAACGAGCCGCGCCATCTGCCCGTAGGCTTCGATCGGCTCGCCGGGAAATCCCCACAGGATGTTCCACGCGGGCCGCAGGCCGAGCTCGCGGCACCACTTGAGGAGCTGGATGTTCTGCAGTCCCGTCTCCCCCTTGCGCATCAGTTTCAGGACGTCGTCATGCAGGCTCTCGATGCCGGGCTGGATCCTGGTGATGCCGGCGGCGCGCAGCGCGCGGAGCTGATCCTTCCGCAGGTTTGCTTTCAGGGCGTAGAAGAGGTCGAGCGGCAGCGGCGAGCGGATCAGCTCCGGGATCAGGGTCTCGAAGTAGCGGAGGTCCAGGATCGTATCCACGGCCAGGATGAAGCGGCCTGGGTAGCGGTGCGACAGGTAGGCCAGTTCCGCGAAAGCCCGTTCCGGCGACTTGCTGCGGAACGCCATGGTCGAGCCGTTGAGCCCGCAGAAGGTGCAGTGCTGCGCCGTTCCCCACCAGCAGCCGCGGGAGGTTTCGAACAGCACCTGCGGCGTCAGCTCGCGGCCGGTCTCGCTGGCTTCCCACTGGGCGAAGAAGTCGTCGTAGTCGGGATAGGGGAGGGTGTCCATCTCCTCGACCGGCGGCGCGTTCGGCGGGACCGGCCCCCTGTCAGGGAGGCGGTCGCGGGTGAGGACGCCCGGCAGACCGCCGACCGGCTGTCCGGCGAGGACCAGGCGGCAGAGCTGCGGAAAGATCCGGTCCCCCTCTCCCGAGACGACGGCGTCGACGAACGGGAACTGGCGGACGATCTCCCGGCCCATCGCCCCCTCACAGTTGGCGCCCCCGAGAACGATGAAGGTCTCCGGGCTCTCCTCCTTCAGCGTCCGGGCCAGCGCGAGAACGGCGGTCTGCTGGCAGAAGGCGTTGGTGAAGCCGACGATCCGTGGAGAGGCGCGCGCGATCCGCTCGCCGCAGGCGGCGATGAAGGGGCCGGCCATCCGCCGCGCCCGCCTGATCTCGTCGAGCCGCGGCTCGTCGACCGGCGGGCACAGGCCACAGCCGCGGACCACCCGGTCGAGATAGATCTCGCCGCCGCTCTCCCCGTAGAGCGCGCCGGCGAAGATCCAGTCGCCGATCACCCAATCGCTGGGAGCCTCGGTCGTGATCCACCGGTAGAGCTCCGTCCCCACGAGATCGGCGAAGGCCAGAGTGAGGTACTCGATGCGCGCGCCGGGCTCGCCGAGGCCGGCTTTCAGCAGGCTCAAACCGAGGGACGGCTGGAGCAGCGGACCGAACGGCATCACGACGAGCAGGACGTCGCCGCCAGACGCTCCTGAAGGCTCTTGCCGGGGCACTTTCGAGAGATCCGAGGTTGCGGGATTTTGCGCTAAGATGCGGGCGCAAGCCTACCAGCGACAAGGGAATGAGTCAATTCGCGCGATGGTGCACAGACCCCGCTTTCGCAGTCATTATCACGTCGATCGCTCGGCCGGCGACGGGGTGACCCTGGCTCACGAGACGGGCTCGATCCGTCTCGATGGAGGGCTCATGCCGCGGCTCGCTCCGTGGCTCGACGGTCGCCTGACGGTCGACGAGATCGTGCAGCGGCTCGCCGGCGAGCTCTCGCCGGTCGACGTGATTTTCGGCATCTCCTGGCTGGAGGAGCAGGGCCATCTCGTCGCGGGCGGCGACGAGATCCCGCACGGCGTCGGGGAGCTTGCGGACGCCCTGGCGGTCGAGCCGGAGGAGGCGCGCCGCCGGCTCCGGGAGCTGTCCGTCACGCTGGCCCGGGTGGGAGAGGTCCAGATCGAGCCGCTGGAGCGCTCATTGCGCGCCCTCGGCCTCCGGCTGGACGGCGAGGGCTCCCTGACCGTCGTGGTGACCGACGACTACCTCCGGGAGGATCTGGCCGGCTTTGGCGGCGCCCCCACGATGCTGGTCAATCCCAGGGGAACCGTGCTGTGGATCGGACCTCTCTTCGAGCCGGGCCGGCGGGGCTGTTGGCGTTGCCTGGCGCAACGCCTGCGGGGGTGGAGGCCCGCGCCGGTGCCCCGGCCGTCGGTCGATTCGACCGTCCTGGCCGGCCTGGGCCTGGCCGCCACCGCGGCCCTCGAGTGGATCCTCCGGGGATCGGTTCCGGCGCTCGCAGGCGCTCTGGTCACCTTCGACGTCAAGACCTTCGAATCCGCGCGCCATGTCTTCGTACCGGTCCCCGGCTGTCCGGTCTGCGGGCCGGCGACGGCGGGAGCCTTTCCGTCGCCGCTGACACTCTCCAGCCGCCGCAAGGTGTTCACCCCCGACGGCGGCGACCGGGCGGCCACGCCGGAGGAGATCCTGCGGCGCTACGGCCATCTCGTCAGCCCGCTCACCGGGATCGTCGACCGGGTGACGCCCTGCCGCGAGGAGACGCACGACCTCCTGCACGTCGAGAGCGCCGCGTTCGCCGATCCCCCGGGTACGGGCGGCGGCTCGCGGCTCCCCATGCAGCGGCAGCGCAGCGCCGGCCGCGGCATCACGCCCGTCCAGGCGCGGGCCGCCGCCCTCTGCGAAGCGCTGGAGCGCCATTCCGGCTTCTACCGGGGGACCGAGAGCCGGATCGAAGCGAGCTGGCGGGAGCTCGGCGGGACGGCCGTCCATCCCAACGCCTGCCTGTGCATCAGCGACCGGCAATTCGCCGCGCGGGACGCCTGGAACCGGCTCGATCTCGCTGAGCACTGGCTGCCCGAGCCTTTCGACGCGGAGCGGCCCATCGACTGGACCCCCGCCTGGTCGCTGACCGGGGAGAGCCGCAAGTGGCTGCCGGCCGCCTACTGCTTCTACGACTACCCCTGGCCGGACGAGCACCGCTTCTGCCGCGCGGACTCCAACGGTTGCGCCGCCGGGAGCTGTCTCGAGGAGGCGATCCTCCAGGGGTTTTTCGAGCTCGTCGAGCGGGACGCGGTGGCGCTCTGGTGGTACAACCGCGCGCCGCGTCCGGGCGTCCGGCTCGACGGCTTCCGGCAGCCCTACTTCACCGCGTTGCAGGAGTGGCTCGCGCGCCTGGGCCGCGAGGTCTGGGTCCTGGACGTGACGACCGATCTCGGGATCCCGGCCTTCGTCGCCATCTCCCGGGAGGTCCCCCACCGCCCGGGAGACTTCCTCCTCGGCGCCGGAGCCCACCTCGATCCCGCGGTGGCCATCGCCCGCGCGTTGACCGAGGTCAACCAGTGCCTGCCCGGCGTCCTCGCGGGGCGGCGGCGGCGCGTGCTGTCGGACGATCCCGGCGGCGGCGCCGCCTACCTGCTCCCCGATCCACGCCTGCCGCCGCGCGGCTCCGAAAGCTTCGCGGCCCTGTCCCGCCCCGACCTCCGGGAGGAGGTCGAGCTGTGCGTGGACCGGGCGCGGGCGTGCGGCCTGGAGGTGCTGGTCGTCGACCAGACGCGGGAGGACGTGGGGCTTCCCGTCGCCCGGGTCGTCGTCCCCGGGATGCGGCTCTTCCGGGCTCGCTTCGCGCCGGGCCGCCTCTACGAAGTGCCCGTGGCGCTGGGATGGCTGCGCGAGCCGTCCGCCGAGGCGGACCTCAATCCGGTCCATCTTCTGATTTGAGAGGTTGTAGTAGGATATCTCCAACCAGATGTCAGTCTCAGTATTTCTCTTGGAGGGAGCAGATGGCCAGCCAGGACGCGAAGAATTTCTTGGATGCCGTGGAGAAGGATCCCCGGCTGCGGGACAAGGTGAAGGGGGCTTTCCAGCAAGTCGTCGAGACGGCACGCCAGCATGGCTACGACGTCTCGGCGAAGGACTTGTCGGATGAGCTCCACGAGCGCTGGGGGATGCGCCACCCGCCGGACTACGGCCACGAGCCGGGTAACTGCTTCTTCGTCCGATGACGTGTCTCGACGCTCAGCCCAGGTCCGCGGGACCCCGGTTGAGGATGAGCTCGCCGACCGAGGTCTCGGCCGTATAGCGGGTGCCCGCGGCACGGGCGAAGAGATCGGAGTCGCCGCCGCCCAGGGCGCAGGCGGAGAGCCCCATCGCGGTGGCGACGAGGCACATCGTCTGGTAGAGCACGCCGACGTTCTTGAGGATTCCGGCATAGGCCATCGAGCGGTACTTCCAGGTCACGCGCTGAAAGCGCGCCGCCAGCACCAGCAGGACCTCCGGGATTTCGGCGCCCGCGGTCCGTCCCGCGGACTCCAGCAGCCTCCGGGCCTCGGGTGACATCCCGCTCAGCCGTTCGAGCCGATGGTCTCCCGGGTCGTAGCGGTACAGGCCGGGCGCGAGCCCTGCGCAGGAACGCACCACCGGATAGATCTCGAGCTCGTAGACCGCGCCGCCGCCGGGATAGACGCGGTCGCTGACCTCGTGCATCGCGGCCGGGATCACCTTGCGCACCCGGCCCGACCGGAACAGGAGCTCTCCGAGCTCGCGCACCGTGACCGGCCGCTCTCCCGGCTCCCTGCGGGAGCGTCGCTCTTCGAGCACCCGGGTGAACGGCGGGTCGTCGCGTGACAGTTGCTCGAGGTCCGGCCGGAAGAGCTCGACGGTGTCGTCCGACCGCTTCGGCTGCAACGCCGGCAGGGGATCGATCACCCCACGGAAGGGCCAGGTGCCGCCATAGGGATTGCGGTGCCGGCCGGCGCGGCTCCGGGAGTGGAACAGGAGATCGTGGAACTCCCAGGTGCGGAGCTCGGGGTCCGCGTCCTCCCGCGCCCCTCCGTCCGCATCGACGGGCGAGAGGAAACCAGCCTCCCGGAGCAGATCGAGGCAGAGCGCCGCCTCGTCCTCCCGCAGGCCGGCGATCCCTTCGGCGGCGAGCCCCGCCGAGTCCGCCGGAGCCGCCAGCCGCGCGAGCAGCAGAGCGCCCCGTGCGCCGTGCAGGACCAGATAAGCGTGGGCGAGCGGCGACTCGGCGATCAGCGATCGGCCCTCGCGCCGCAGGCAGGCGAAACGCGAAAGGATGAAAGCCCCCGGCGCGGCCTCCCGCTCCGGCGGGCCCGTCGTCTCCGGAGCGGAGCGCGAGCAGGGCACCACCGTGACCAGCGGCTCCCCGGAGCAGGAAGCTTCCCGGCACAGCAGCCGCATTCGATTGAGGTCGGCCAGCATCTGATGGAAGCGCAGGAGCGCGCCGCCGCCTCCGGCCGCGTGGATCCGGGTCAACAGCTCCGCTTCGGTGGCGCCGCCCGCGGCCAGCGCCTCCACCGCCGCCCGGAGCGCCGGCTCGAGATCGCCGAGAGGGAGGCGAAGCCCGCCGCGCTCGATCTCCAGGCCGCCGGACGGGGTGTGGACCAGTCGCCCGTCCGGTGGGAGAGACAGGAGGGGAGAGGCGTTCACGTTCATCGGCATCGGCTCACCAGGGCCGGGAGATGCCGAGCAGGGGAAGGAGGTTGTCGAGGGCCGGGTCGAGATACGCCGGATACTCCCCGCGGCGGCGGGCGGCGGACAGAATGCCGAGCATCTCTTCGAACCGCGCCCGTTCGCGGACGAGCATCGCCTGAAACCGCGGGTCGCCGCGCAGGGGTTGGAGGTCCCGGTTGAGGAGGAGGAACTCGTACGTCTCCGCCAGGCCCAGCCGATTGCGGAAGGACATCAGCTCCAGCGCCTCCTCGGTCCGGCCGTGGCGTGCGAGGAGCGGCGCGACCAACGCCGTGGCGCTCTCCCAGCGTGGGAACTGCCGCTCTCCGCGGGCGGCGCGGAGCAGGCGGCCGGCCGCCGCGTCCGCCAGCTTCCGGTCTCCCTCCCGCGACGCCTTCTCGAACGTCGCGTAGTCCCGGACGAGAGCGAGCCACTCCGGCCGGATCCGTCCGCTTTGCGCCACGGGCTCGAGCCGTGCCACCAGCTTGAGGGCGACATCGCCGTGGCCGGCCAGGGTCTCCACCAACGCGTCCATCAGAACCGCGAAGGGCATGTCGGGCTCGACCTGGAGCACCTGCTCGATGCTGTGCAGGGCTTCGTCGACGCGGCTGATCGTCGACAGGAGGACGGCGTCTGCCACCAGGGAGGTGAGATCCAGGGGATCGAGCTGCCGCGCGCGCTCGGACGCTTTGAGCCCGAGCAGAGTCGAGTGGCGGGACAGCGCGTAGGTCAGCCGGTTGTGCGCGTACCCTTCGCCGGGGCCGAAGGTGGCGGCCTTGAGCGAATCATCCAGCAATTTCCGGTATTCGCCTTGCGGATCGATCTGCTCCGCCTCGCTGAGCACCGCCCAGGCGCGGCTGGAACGGGGATCGATCTCCAGCGCGCGCCGGGCCCACTGGCGGACGAGCGGCACGATCTCCTGCGGCGGTACGCCGGTCACGATCCGCGCCGCGTGCAGGCGGGCGATCTCCGCCGGCGCATCCGCCTGCGCGGGATCGAGCTCCAGAGCATGCTGGAGCGCGGCGAGGGCGCGTTTGAAGTCCTCGGGAAGACCGTTGCGCCGGTACAGGCTCGCCAGGAAGAGACCCTGGTGGAGGGCCAGCTCGGCTTCCGAGGTCCTGGCGACGTCCGCCGGCTGCGCGAGCGCCGGCGCCGGCGCCGCCGGGCGCAAGGCCAGCCGGATGCCCTCCGCCGCGGCCCGGGCCAGCTCGACATAGCGGTCCCGCCGGTCTTCGAAATCCCGCGTCCAGAGAACGACGCGGCTGGGGATCTCGACCAGTTGCAGATTGAGGATCAGCCGGTCTCCCGCCACCGTGACGGTCGGCAGGACGACGGCGCCGACCCGGTAGGCGTCGGCGATGCGCTGGAGGTCGCGGCCGGCCCGCTCGAATTCCGCGTTCGTGGGGGGCACCTTGGTCTCCAGCCCCTCGATCTGGGCCAGGTGCGTGGACACGGTGTTGGGGACCGCGTCGGCCAGGAAGAGGTCCGCCTCGCCGCCGAGGACCCGGCCGGGGAGGACGACCAGCGAGGTGACCTTCGAGGGAGCGTCCGCATGCGGCACCCCGAGCCGGCCGCGGAAGCCCGGCACCAGGAGCAGCCCGCCCGCCGCGAGCGCCGCGACCAGCAACACTGCCGCGGCGACCCGGGCACGGCGGGAGAGCCGCGGCGCCGCGCGGAGCGGAGGCTCCACGATCGTGGGCGTGTCCTGCTGGACCGGCAACTGGCCCGACGACCGCCGCGCCTCGGACACATGATCGAGCACCGCCCTCACCTCCGCCATGCTGGCGATCCGGCCGCTCAGAGTTTTGGTCAGGCAGCTCTTCAGCAGCACGAGCAGGGCTGTCGGAACCTCCTGGGGCAGGGCCTGCCAGTCGGGGTCCTTGATCAGGACGGCGGCCAGAGCCCCGGCGGACGAATCGCTCTGAAAGGCGCGCTTTCCGGCGAGCAGCTCGTACAGGAGGCACCCGAACGCCCAGATGTCCGTCCTGCTGTCGACGTCCAGGCCGCGCACCTGCTCGGGGCTCATGTACGGCGGCGTCCCCAGAGACGTGCCCACCTGGGTGAGGGCGGCGTTGCCCAGGGCCTCCTCCTCGCCGGGAAGGAGAGTGGGGGCTGTCGATTCGATCGACTTCGCGATGCCGAAGTCGAGAACCTTGGCCCTCCCCTTCGGCCCGACGACCACATTCGACGGCTTCAGGTCGCGGTGGACGATCCCCTTCTCATGGGCCGCTTCGAGCGCCTCGGCGACCTGAGAGCCGATCCGCAGGGCCTCCTGAAGCGAGAGGGGGCCGGACAGGATGAGCTGGTCGAGCGGCGCCCCTTCCACCAGCTCCATCACCAGACAGGGCTCGCTGCCGTGCTGCTCGAGACCGTGGAGCGTCGCGATGTTGGGGTGGTTCAGCGAGGCGAGGAGCCTGGCCTCCCGCTCGAAGCGGCTGAGCCGCGCAGGGTCGCCCTTCATGCTCGGCGGCAAGGTCTTGATCGCGACCTCGCGGCCGAGGACCGTGTCCCTGGCGCGGTAGACCTCTCCCATTCCTCCGCCACCCAGTCGGCCGATGACCAGGTATGGACCGATCTGCGTACCCGTGTCCAACCTCGTAGCCTTCCTTCCGCGTCTGAAGCCGGCGGTTTCGTTTGTGGGGCGGTGCCGTTGCGCCTCATCTTAGCAGGCAGCCGCGCTGTGATACCTTCCCGGCGTTCTGAATGAAGAGGATCTCCGCAATGTCCGACACCACCCCTTCCACCCCCGGACGCGACTTCATCCGCGACCTGGTCGCCCGCGACCGCGCCGCCGGCAAGCACGGCGGCCGGGTGGTCACCCGCTTTCCCCCGGAGCCGAACGGCTATCTCCACATCGGCCACGCCAAGTCGATCTGCCTCAACTTCGGCCTCGCGCTGGAGAACGGCGGCACCTGCAACCTCCGGCTCGACGACACCAACCCGGAGACCGAGTCCGAGGAGTATGTCGAGTCGATCCGTCAGGGCGTGCGCTGGCTGGGCTTCGACTGGGGGGAGAATTTCTTCCACGCCTCGGACTACTTCGAAAAGCTCTACGGCTTCGCCGTCGAGCTGATCCGTCTCGGCAAGGCCTATGTGGACAGCCTGAGCGAGGACGAGATCCGCGAATACCGCGGCACCGTCACCGAGCCCGGCCGCAACAGCCCCTACCGCGACCGCAGCGTCGAGGAGAACCTCGACCTCTTCGCCCGCATGCGGGCCGGCGAGTTTCCGGACGGCGCGCACGTGCTGCGCGGCAAGATCGACATGGCCTCGCCGAATATGAAAATGCGCGACCCGCTCTTCTATCGCATCAAGCGCGCCACCCACTACCACCGCGGCGACGCCTGGTGCATCTACCCGTTCTACGACTTCGCCCACCCGCTCTCGGACGCCCTCGAAGGCATCACCCACTCGCTCTGCACGCTGGAGTTCGAGAACAACCGCGACATCTACGACTGGCTGGTCGATTCGCTCCCGTTCCCCGACCCGCCGCGGCAGACCGAGTTCGCCCGCCTGAACCTCACCTACACGCTGATGAGCAAGCGCAAGCTCCTGGAGCTCGTCGAGCGCAAGCGGGTGGCCGGCTGGGACGATCCGCGCCTGCCCACCCTCGCCGGTCTGCGCCGCCGCGGCTTCACCCCCGAAGCGCTGCGCGACTTCTGCGAACGGATCGGCGTCGCCAAGGCGAACAGCACGGTGGACGTGACGCTCCTCGAGCACTGCCAGCGCGAGGACCTCAATCCCCAGGTCCCGCGTGTGCTCTGCGTGCTGCGGCCGTTGAAGCTGGTGATCGAGAACTATCCGGAAGGACAGACCGAGGAGCTGGACGCGCCGTTCTATCCGCACGACGTGCCGAAGGAAGGGGAGCGCAAGGTGCCGTTCTCGCGTGTCCTCTATATAGAGCGCGACGACTTTGCGGAAGTGCCGCCGAAAGGCTTCCACCGTCTCTCACCCGGCCGCGAGGTGCGTCTGCGCTACGCCTACCTCGTGCGCTGCGAGAGAGTCGTCAAAGACCCCGCGACCGGCGAAATCGTCGAAGTCGTTTGCACCTACGACCCCGCCACCCGCGGCGGCTCGGCTCCGGACGGCCGCAAGGTGCCGGGCACCCTGCACTGGGTCTCCGCCGAGCATTCGGTGCCGGTCGAGGTGCGGATCTACGACCGCCTGTTCAAGGTCGAAAGGCCCGATCTCGAAGAAGGCGGCTTCGACGCCTGTCTCAATCCGAATTCGCTCGAAGTGCTCACCGGCAGCCGCATCGAGCCCGCGGCGGCGGACCCGGCGCTGGGAGAGCGCCTGCAGCTCGAACGGCAGGGCTACTTCTTCAAGGACCCGGTCGATTCGACCCCCGGTCGTCTGGTGTTCAACCGCATCGTGCCGCTCCGTGACTCATGGGCCGCCGAAGCCCAGAAGACAACCCAGCCGCCGGCCCCCGCGGCACCGGCTCCGAAAGCTCCGAAAGCACCCAAGGAGACCGAGGAGAAGACTCCCGAGCCGCTCTCCGCCGACGAGCTGGAGCAGCTCGAACGGATGCGCGCCGAGATCCTGCCGGTCATCCACGGCGTGCTCGCCGCGCATCCCGCCCAGGTCGAGAGCTACCGCAACGGCAAGCTCGGCCTGCTCGGCTTCCTCGTCGCCCAGGTGCTGAAGGAAGTGGGGAAGAGCGGCGGCAAGGCCAACCCCAAGCTGGTCAATGTGATGCTGGCGCAGGAGCTGGGCGGCGCGTAGAGCGTTGCGCAAGCGAACCGGATCATCCATATCTGGAGGGCGGTCACCGCCCTCCAAGCGCAGATCACCAGCATCCAGAGGGCGATGACCGCCCTCCAGTTTCCGGTCACTCATTAATCGACGCGACGTTCCCAATTCCAGAGGGGCGCTCACCGCCCTCCAGAGTTGAGTGATCCAACTCCACAGGGCGGCCACCGCCCTCCAGAACCGGGGCTCACACATCCAAAGGGCGCTCATCGCCCTCCAGAGTTGGGTGATCCATTTCCACAGGGCGGTCACCGCCCTCCAGAATTGGTGCTCCCGCATCCGGAGCCGGGACTCCCACATCCAGAGGGCGCTCACCGCCCTCCAGATGCGGATCATCCGTCAGCCCTGCGGTCCGCCAGGATGAACCAGGGAGACCGCGAAGAAGAGCCGTCCGGGGGTGGATTTGGTCATGGGCGATCGAACAAGATGTCGATGCCCTTCCAGAGCGACTCCAGGTGCCGCTGAGAGAGGCGGCCGACTCGATCGGTGAGCAGCGAGCGGTCGATGGCGACGATCTGTGTCACATTCGCGACCGAGTCTTTGGGTAGACCGGTCTGATTGGAGGAGAAGAGGACATTGCCGGGCATGGCCGCCAAGCGGGTGTTTTTCGTCAGGGGGACGACGACGACGGTCGCGATCTGGCTACGGTTGAACGTGTCGCCCTGCACGATTACGACCGGTCGTTCGAAGCCGGGCTCGGACCCGACCGGGTCGGGCAGAGCCGCCCACCAGACGTCGCCCTGAGAGATCACCATTCGGTGCGTCGGAGGATGCGCCGTGCCGCTTCGGCGACGAAAGGATCAGGCCGCGTGTCGACTTCGTCACACACGGCATTGATCTGTGCGGTGAGATCGGGCTCGTGGCGGGCCACGTATTCGGCAACAGCCTCACTGTACATCTGGCTTCGCGACTTGCGCAGCCTTTCCGCCAGACGCTCGGCGTCTTGAAAGACTCTGTCTGGGATCGAAATTGCAGTCTTCATACTCGAAGTATAACCTCGGAGGGTCCAGCAGGGCAACGGCCGGGAAAACCCAGTCCACCGATCAGGCGTCGCGGCGCCATTCGGCGATCGGGTTCAAGGCGCCGTCCTGGAAGAGCTTGCGGCTTGCTGAGCGCCGCACCTTGCCGCTGGAGGTTTTGGGAATACTTCCCGGGGCGAGGAGCAGGATCTGGCTTGGGCTCAGGCCGTGTTCGCGGGTGACCGCCTTCTGGATCTTCCGCACCAGCTCATCGGCCTCCGGGCCGGGCAGCAGCTCGGCGCGCGCCTCCTGGAGCACCACGACGCGCTCTTCGCCGTCATCGGGCACCGAGACCACGACGCCACACCCCGGACGGAGGATGGCGTCGGTCTCCTCTACCGTGTGCTCGATGTCGTGGGGATAGTAATTGCGGCCCCGGAGGATGATCAGGTCCTTCAGCCGGCCGGTGACGAACAGCTCCTTTCCGAACACGAACCCCAGGTCGCCCGTCCGCAGGAAGGGCCCGCGGCCGTCCGCGGTGAAGGCGTGGAACGTCCGCGCCGTCTCTTCCGGCTGGTTCCAGTACCCCAGCGGTACGCTGGGCGTCGAGACCCAGATTTCTCCGACTCGATCGACGGCGCACGGCTCCAGGGTCTGGGGATCGACGATCAGGATCTCGGCTCCGATGGAGCTGCGGCCGCAGCCCACCACTCGCACGATCCGCGACTCCTGATCCCCTGCCTCGACCACATGACCCAGCTCCAGGGCGTCGCTGTCGAGCGAGAGGATCAGGGGAGCCTCGCCGACAGGCACGGTGGTGACCTTGAGGGTCGCCTCGGCAAGGCCGTAGGAAGGACAAAAGGAAGACCACCGGAAGCCGCACGGCTTGAAGGCTTCGGCGAACTCCCGGAGCGTCGCCTCCCGGATCGGCTCGGCGCCGTTCGAGGCGACCCTCCAGGTGCTCAGGTCGAGACCGGCGCGGTCACGTTCGGCAATCTTCTTCACACACAGGTCGTAGGCGAAGTTGGGCGCGGCGCTGTGGGTGCCACCGTGCTCAGAGATGGCCCGTAGCCAGCGGATCGGCCGGCGCAGGAAGGCGAGCGGGGAGATCAGGTAGCAGCGGCAGCCGACCAGCAGAGGCAGCAGGACGCCATAGATCAGCCCCATGTCATGGAACATGGGAAGCCACGTCACCATCACGCTGTCGGGCCCGTGCAGGAAGGCGTGGTCGATGTCCCGGCAGGTCGAAAGGAGACCGCCGTGAGTCACCATCACGCCCTTGGGATTCCCCGTCGACCCTGAAGTGTATTGCAGGAAGGCCAGGGTGCCGCCCGTCGCCTGCGGATCGCGCCAGTCCTCGCCACCGTCGACTCCATCGGCTCCGGGCTCGTCGGTCGCCAGGACGGGCAGTCCCAGGATCTCTCCCTGCCGGTCATCCCCGCCGCTCCACGCCCGCTGCATCTCCCGCGACGTCAGCACGACCCGGGCTCCCGCGTCGGCCGCGATCCGCGCAATGGCCGTCATCTCCCCCCGGGCTTGCGGGGGATAGACCGGGACGGGCACGAGGCCACCGTAGAAGGAGCCCAGGAACCCGGCGATGAATTCCAGACCGGACGGATAGACCAGCAAGGCCCTGTCTACC
>DATARD010000347.1:0-2756 GCA_036264355.1 Thermoanaerobaculia bacterium | reverse complement strand
CCTGGAGGGTCGAGGGGAGGTCGGTGATCGGAAAGATGTTGATCTGATATTCGACCGGCACGAACACCTGGCTGTTGGGGTTGCCGGTGTACAGGTTCCAGTGCGAGGAAAGGAAGTGGAAGAGGATCTCCACCTGGCCGTAGAGCTCCTGGATGGTGCCCGGCTTCAGCGTTCCGTCGGCGGACGAGCGGAGGGGGCCGCCGAGCCGCGCCATCTCCTCCTGCGCCGCGGCCAGCAGCTCGTCCGGGATGCGGCTGCCGGCGAGAGGGAAGGCGAGGGGCTGCTCGCGGACCGCGCCGCGGAGCCGCTCGTCCGCCGAGGTGCTGGGGTACGGCTGCCCCTCGCACGAGAAGCACCAGCCCGGGATGCGGTCGCCGCTCTCCTGCAAAGTCGCGAGCGCCGGACTCTCGAAGCAGACGAAGCGTTCGATCACGGGCAGGTTGAAACGCTCGAACATGAACGGGATGTCGCAGGGCTGATCGGGCAGCGACTTCCCTTTCTTCAGGTTGCGTCCCAGGTAGTAGGAGAACTGGAGCGGGATGTTCTGGCGGTCGAAGGAGGGCTCGGCGCCGATGGCGGAGAGCATGCCGTTGACCAGCGCGAGGTGCTCCATCTCCTGCCGCGCCACCATGTAGACGGTCGATTGCCAGCGGCGGACCGCCTCATATTGGGCGGGCGTGCACGTCGCGTCCGGGCGCTTCTTCATCGAGAAGGCGGCGTAGAGGTACTGGATCATGAGCTGCTGCTCGATCTCCGAGGCCTCGCGCAGGAGGCGCACCAGCAGCTCCAGAAGTTTGGGAGGGGGCGCGTTCGTCGGATCGCCGGCCATTCGCTACGCTCCTTTGCCCGCCCGGACGGGCTCCACGGCATCGCCGACCGTGAAACAGCACGTTCTCAGATAGTCCTAGATTGCCTGGAATCCGGGCCGGACGCAAGCCCCTCCGGCCGCCGCGGGCGAACGAGAGCCTTCGCGGAGCTTGCAGGGTCGGGTGCGCAGGGCCGACCTTGCGACGAGTACGTACGAAGTGGTATCTTGACCCGTATGCCAGTCTCCGCCAAGAAAACCCCTGAACACCGTCCATCTCGCGAAGGCAAGGTCCGGAAAGAGTTCTGGCTCGACCCGAAGACCCTGCGCCGCGCGCAAACCATTCTGGGCACCGCCACCGAACGCGAAACCGTCGAAGCAGCTCTCGACATGGTTGCATTCCGGCGAGAGCTTCTGGACGGCACGCGAGCGCTTTCCGGGCTCCAGATCGATTCGGTCCGATAGGCGCCTGTCCGGATGCGGAAGTACGCTCTGGACTCCAACTGTTACATCGACGCCGCCCGAGAGCCTGACGCTCACGCCGCTCTCGAAGCCTTCACCGCCAGAGAAGCCCCGCGTCTCTATCTCAGCTCAGTCGTGGCGGCCGAGCTCCGGGCCGGCGCTCGTTCCCCCCGCGACCGGAAGCATCTGGATGAGCAAGTCTTGGCGCCCTACTTCCGGCGTGGCCGCATCTTGACTCCTTCGTCGGCTGGATGGGATGCGCTGGGCCTGACGCTCTCCCGACTCCGGGCCGAGGGTTCCCTCGATCTCGCAACCATGCCGCGGGGCTTCGTCTTCGACGTGCTGATCGCCTTCAGTTGCCGTGAAGCAGGCGTCGTGCTCATCACTCGGAACGCCCGCGACATGGAGCGGATTCGCTCGGTTTTCCGTTTCGAATTCGTCGCTCCATATCCCCCTGCCAACTAGGGGACGGGCCGGTTGCGCCGAGCGCGTTCCGGTTCCGGCAGCGCACTACAAGGATGTGGGCGCAAGGACGCTGCCCGCAGCCGTGAAAGGAGATCCCATGAAGAAGAACACCCCCAAGAAGATGACCCTCTCCCGGGAGACGCTCCACCAGTTGGAGATGGTGCGGGGCGGCGAACCGGCCTCGATCATCGTCATCGGGCCGCAGCCCCTCACCACGGATTCCGTGCGCGTCTGCTGCGCCTGACCGATCTTGCCGTCCGGGGCGGAGCGCGTCTCCACCCCGGATGACCTTTTCCCAAGACCTCCTGACGTTGACGGTGCCACCCCACCGCGCTAGCCTCGCCTCCTGGAGCCGGACCTTCCCGCGTTCCCGAGGAGACGATGACGACACCACAGACGACCGGCGGCGCACCGAACGACTCTCTCAGAATCGGCCCCGACGATCCGCGGTATCTCGCGGTGGTCGAGAAGCAGTTCAATAAGCGGTTCCACGCGAGCCCGGACTACGTGCGGCGGGTCACCTCGACTGAGGAGGTGGTGTCGGCCGTCGAGGAGGCGGTGCGGGACGGACGGCGGCTCGCGGTGACGAGCGGCGGCCACTGCCTCGAGGGGTTCGTCTCGGATCCCGAGGTGCGGGTGATCCTCGACGTCTCGCCCATGAAGCGCATCGACTACGACGCGGACCGGGGCGCCATTGTGGTGGAGTGCGGCGCGACGGTGGGGGAGACGTTCCGGGCGCTGTTCGAGAGGTGGGGCGTGGTGGTCCCGCTCGGCGAATATCCGGAGATCGGCATGGGAGGGCACGTGGTCGGCGGCGCTTTCGGCTTCCTCTGCCGCCAGCTCGGTCTCGCCGCGGACTATCTCTCCGCCGTCGAGGTGGTCACCGTGGATGCGGACGGGCAGGCGCGGCCGGTGGTGGCGACCCGGGAGGCGTCCGACCCGAATCATGATCTCTGGTGGGCACACACCGGCGGGGGAGGCGGCAATTTCGGCGTCGTTACCCGGTACTGGTTCCGATCGTTGG
>DATARD010000340.1:0-40462 GCA_036264355.1 Thermoanaerobaculia bacterium | reverse complement strand
ACCTGACCCCCGAGCAGCTCTACCTCGGCCACCTGAAGCTCATCGACAAGATCGCGGCGCATGCCGCACGGCGGCATCACTTCAGCCGGGAGGAGACGGAAGACTTCGTGTCAATCGTCCGTCTCAAGCTGCTCGAGGAGGACTACCGGATCATCCGTAAGTTCGAGGGGAAGAGCACTTTCCGGACGTATCTGACGATGGTCATCCTGCGGCAGATGCTCGACCACCAGAACCACCTGTGGGGAAAATGGCGCCCGTCGGCGGAGACGGAACGGCTCGGCCCTGCCGCGGTGCGGCTTGAAATGCTGGTGGTGCGGGAAGGGCTGACGTTTGATGAAGCGTGCGAGTGCTTACGGACGAACGAGCATGTCGAGCTGTCTCGCGAGCAGCTCCACGACATCGCCAGCCGGCTCCCCCACCGCAATCCGCCGCGGCGGATGCAAGGTGAGGAGGAGCTCACCGAACGGGCCGTCGAGGGGGAATCGCCGTATGAACGGGTGCTCTGGCGCGAGGTGGCGGAACGCCGGAAGGAGGTTCGCGGCATCCTCCGCAAGGCATTGGCCTCTCTCCCTGCGGAGGAGCGGCTCATCGTCCTGATGCGTTGCGAGATGACGGTCGCGCAGATCGCCAAGGCTCTGCGCCTGGAGCAGAAGCCTCTCTACCGGCGGATCGAGAAGATCCTCAAGACACTGCGCAGTCAACTGGAGAAAGAGGGGGTCCGGAAAGAGGAGATCGCCGAGATCCTCTCCGCTCCGGAGCGCGATTTTCATGGGTAGGTCGTA
This sequence comes from Thermoanaerobaculia bacterium, assembly GCA_036264355.1. Taxonomy (GTDB): domain Bacteria; phylum Acidobacteriota; class Thermoanaerobaculia; order Multivoradales; family UBA5704; genus UBA5704. Next base: position 39,680 of record DATARD010000340.1, on the reverse strand, counting down.
AGACGAGCGGGGAAAAAGATATTTGCGTCCGTCTATTTGTTTGAGAGGAAGCGCACTTGTGGGTGCATACTCTGTCTTGGAGGTTTGATGGGCATACCTGAAAGTCCTAGCGCACGGGGGGCCTGCCCCACGGATGAGGAGCTGGCGGCATTCCTCGACGGCATGCTACCCGCCGAGGAGAGGGCGCGCATTACCGCGCACCTCGCCGACTGTGAGAACTGTTATGAAATCTTCGCCGGCGCCGTCCACTTTCAGCACGAAGAGCAGGATTCAGACGGGACCAAGGAGCAGGTTGATACCAAGGAAGGGCGGATCGTCCCTTTCCCTGTGAAGCAGGAAAGCGACGCACGAAGGTGGAATCCATGGTGGATCGGCTCCGCCGCGGCCGCTGTGCTGGTCCTGGGCCTCGGATTTGTCGTCTACAAGGAGCTCAACGTCGAGCCGGACCTCCGCCTTGCCAGCCTCGCAGGGCGTCTGCCTCCAGTCGCTGCGAACGAATATTATCCATATAGGACAAAGCGCGGCGGCGGCGAAGACCAGGTGAACTTCGCGTCCGAAAGAGCCGCCCAGTTCATGGTCGGCGTCCTTCTCCTAGATGACAGCCACAACAGGCACAAGACAGGGACGATCAATCCTGACCGCCTGCGTATGGCGGCTCAGAAGCTCGGCAACCTCACCACCTTCGGCGATCCATCCAAGAAAATCCTCGCTGTCGCACAGGATCTAGAGTCTGGAGAGCCCGCCCGGAAGGGGGCTGCCGAAAGGTTGTCTCGCTTGGAGGCAGAGGTAGACAATGACCTCTCGTATTCTCTTCTTTACAGATTCGGCAAATGGACCGAGGCCGGCCGCCTAGCCACCGTGGCGAAAAGATCTGACTTTTTCGCGCGCCGGGAGAACCTTCGCTTCTTCGCTACTCTCATGAAAGAACCAGCATTGCAACAGGATGAGGACATCGCTGAGCCCCTTGCCAAGATCAAGACGATCCTGGATCGCGGAGCTCGGGACGAGGATTCATCCGTTCTCGCGGCTCAGCTCAAGGAGCTCATTCAGCACTACGACATCTGAACCCGTCCTACGGCTGCGCCTCCTTCGCGAGCTGCGCCCGGTACAGCTCCTCCGTCCCCTTCACGTGCTCGCGGTACCCCTGCGGATCGACGAACGGGTTCGGCGTCTCTCCTTTGCGCAGACGCTCGGCCTTGCCCTTGAGGTCGAAGAAGGAGCCGTGAGAAGCCAGGAAGACGTCGCAGGGGAGACTCTTCAGGACCTCGAAGGTGTGGGCGTAGTCGGCGGCGATTCCCGGATACTTCGGATTGTTCGTAAGCACGACGCCGGGGTTGATGGTGTCGCTGCCGACGAAGACGACGTCGTAGCTCTTGCCTTTGTCCTGTGCTTTCATCGTCCAGGTGGTGTTGCCCGGGGTGTGGCCGGGGGTCTTGTGCGCGGTGAGGGTGACGCCGCCCAGGGTCACGGTGCCGCCGTCGTGGACGATGCGGTCGACTGCGACCGGCGGAAAGGCGATGTCGTCGCCGAAGCGGAAGTCGTTTTTGCCGCCACGGGCGAGGAGCGGCGCCTCGGTGTCCATCGCGACCATTTTGGCGCCGGTGAGCTGCTTCAGGGCGGCGAGACCGCCGGCGTGGTCGAAGTGGGAGTGGCTGTTGAGCAGGAGCTTCACGTCCTCCATCTTGAAGCCGAGCTTTTTCACGCTGTCGCGGATCAGCGGCACGGTCTCTTCAAAGCCGCTGTCGAGGAGAATGTTGCCGTCCGGGGTGACGATGAGGAACGAGGTGACGTCACTCGCGCCGACGTAATAGAGGTTGCCGAGGATGCGGAACGGCTCCACCGGCTGGTTCGAGGCGCGGGAGGTCGGATCTTTCTGTGCCGCCACCAGAGCGGGCCAGACGGAGAGGAGGAGGAGGATCGGCAGCAGCTTGCGCATGGCGATCATCCTTTTACCTCGGCTCGTGCGCGCAGGTCTGGCCATGGATGTCCCGCGTCAGCTCTTCGATCCGCTCGGTGAGCTCGCGGGTCATCCGCGTCAGCTCGGTGTTCTGCTCCAGGAGTGTCAGCATCTGCTGCGCCTGCCGGGCGGCCACCTCCTGGCGTTCGAGGTTCGCCGCGGCGAGGGCTTCGCGGTGCAGGGCATCGGCCTCGGCATGGGCCTTGTCGCGGTCCGCCTGCCGGGTCTGGGCGAGCAGGATGAGCGGCGCGGCATAGGCGGCCTGGGTGCTGAAGGCGAGGTTCAGCAGGATGAAGGGATAGAGGTCGAAGTGGGCCAGGCCGACGACGTTGAAGCCGATCCACACCGCCACGAGCACGGTCTGGACGATCAGGAAGACCGGCGTTCCGAAGAAGCGGGCGAACGCCTCGGCCTTGGTGCCGAACCAGTCGCCACCGAAGACCGACGAGAGGTGGAGATTCGGTGCGTGGAACCGCATGTGGTGGTCGGAATCTGGGACGGTTGGGACGGTTGGGACGGCAGGTTCGGCGGTCGTCATCGGGTCCTCCTGGAAGGTTGTGCCCATCGTATCAGTGAGCACCGGTATACTTCGTCCTGTGCGCCTGAAGAAGCCTCTGATCGCCCTGCTCCTGGTGGGAGGCGCCGCCGCCGTGGTTTTATCGGTCGGTCCCCTGCGCGCTCCGCAGGCACCCGTTTCCCCCTGGGAGACCCTGGAGCCGGGCCTTGAGCTCGGCGTTCTGCAGGCGCTCCATCCCTCGACCAGCGGCGACTCGAAGATCCGCGTGCTGCGGATCGATCCGCACCGCTTCGAGCTGCGGCTTCTCAACGCCTCCGCGCCGGGCCAGGGCAAACCGCTCACCGCCCGCGACTGGAGCCACCGGAACAAGCTCGTCGCCGTGATCAACGCCAGCATGTACGACGCGGACAACCGCACCAGCATGGGCATGATGCTCACCCAGAAGCACGTCAACAACCCGCGTCTCAACCGGGACAAGGCGATCCTCGCCTTCGACCCCAAGAGCCCGGGGATGGCGCCGGTCAAGCTGATCGACCGCGAGTGCGACGACCTCGACGCCTGGAAGGGACATTACGGGACGCTGGTCCAGAGCATCCGGATGATCTCCTGCAAGGGCGAGAACGTCTGGGCGGCGAGCGAGGACCCCTGGAGCATCGCGGCCGTCGGCGTCGACCGCCGGGGCCGCGTCCTCTTCATTCACAGCCGCTCGCCCTACACCCCGCACGACCTGATCGAGAACCTGCTCTCTCTCTCTCTCGACCTCGCCGGCGCCATGTATGTGGAGGGCGGTCCCGAGGCCCAGCTCTACGTGCACAGCGGGCAACGCGAGATCGAGCTGCTCGGCAGCCACGGGACCAGCCTCTTCGGCAGCGACAGCGCCTGGCCGGTGCCGAACGTCATCGGGGTCGTCCGGCGGAAGTAGACCCCTGCCCGCTTCAGTGCTGGTTCTGGAAACGGAGCGCCTTCTCGGTGTGGATGACGGCGTCGGTCACCAGGCGGAGGGCCTCGGTCCGATTGCCGCCCCGGTCGGGATCGGCGGCCTCGAGCTCGGTCTTGGCCTTGTTCAGGAAGTCGATCGCCTTCTCCAGGTGCGACGGACCCTTCGGCGGCGCCGGTGTGGGCGCGGGGTGTGCGGGAGCCGCGGCGGAAGCATGCCCCGCGTAGAAGCCGAAGAGGAGGACGCCGCCGAGGACCAGAAGGGTGGCAAGGGTCTTGGACGCAGAGGACGAGCGGATTGTGTCGAGCAAGGTTTGGGTCTCCTTGGAAATCATGAGATCCGCGGCCGGCGGTGAGCAACGAGCCGCCGGCGCGCGGTCAGTCGAGCCCTCAGGATATCAGGTGGTCTTCTTGTGGGGAGTCGCCTTCTTGGCCTCGCGATAGCCGGCCTTGACGGCGTCTTCCTCGGTCATGAACTTGCCTTTCTTCGTGGCGCCGTACCACTTGTCGCCCTCGCGGTGGAAGACCTTGGTCTCCAGATTGACCCACACCATGCCGGGCGACGGCGGCGTCTGCGGCGTCATCGTGGACGCCGGAGCGGCCGGCTTCGGAGCGGCAGCCGGCTTCGCGGCCGGGGCCGCGGCGGGAGCGGCGGGAGCGGCCGGAGCGGGAGCAGCGGCCGGCTTCGGCGTCACCGGAGCGGGGGCCGCGGCGGTGGTGCCGACGGTCACCATGGGAGTGATCTGCTGCAGGGTCTTGGCGGAGACGCCGGCCTTGGAGAGCTCTCCGACGCTGGCATAGGGGCGGCCGGCGATGATCTTCTTGGCCGTCGCCGCGCCGATGCCGGGCAGCGCTTCGAGCTGCGCCTGGGTCGCCGTGTTGATGTTGACCGGTGTGGTGGGAGCGGCCTTCGCCGCGAGAGCCGGCAGTGCCGCCAGCATCAAGCTCATGACGATGCCGAGAGACGCAATCCGCAATCCGTTCTTTGCCCTCATTGGCTCCGTTCCTTTCGTAGGTCTAGCGGGCCGAAGCCTCGATCGGCTCCGGCGGTCTGTGAAGAGACAGGATAGGAGTATAGACCTTAAGAGAGGATGAGGGTGGAGGTCTTCCGCCGCACCGGATCGATGTGCAGGACCTCCTTGCCGACCTTCCGGGCGTACTCGACAATGTCACCCGTCCCACCCAGTCCGGCGGCCTTCTCGCCGTCCCAAACCGCGATCATCCGATCCGCGAGATCGACGATGCGCTGGCCGGCCGCCAGATACGATTCCTCATCGTTCGCGCGAGCCGGGAGTGTCTCCACGGAAGCCGCGCGCCGCAAAAGCTCGAAGTAGCGATGGCGGGCGGCGCCGGCGGCGAACGTCCTTTCGTAGCCTTCGAAGGGTAATACGGCGTGGAGCGCGCCTCCTTGGCGCAGAACGACTTCGGCGAAGAGTTGGTCCGCTCCGATGGCCAGGGAGCTGATTCCCATGCACGATGAAGGATCCTCGGAGAGGGAGACGGCAACCGCCTCCTGGATCCACGGTTCGTCGGATAACTGCCGATGTCCTGTGATCCCGACTTTCATCGTCACAGCTTCTCTTCCACGGCCAGCTCTCTGTAAAACTGCCCCAGCGGCGTGAGCCGGACAGTTCCCTTTTTCATCGCAGCGAAGTAGAGATCCTTGTGCCTTACCGTCTCCAGCAATCCCGCATTGCGGAACAACTTGAATTTGTCGAAAATTTTGACGTGTTCCTTGGTCCTCGTCTTATGCGTGAACTCATAGGATGGATCCAAACGAAATACGCTCCCCGGTGTTTTGAAGAAAACCGGCAGCTCCCGGAGCAGAGCATCCGGCACTTTCGGCCGGCAGATCCGAACAGGTTCCAGGTGATCGGCATGCGACTTGTACATCGGCCGCTGGTCCCATGAACCCAGGGATTGCTCGACATACGCATAGATTGACGCGGCAGAGACCTGGCCGCGGACATCTGACGCACCTCCAGCCAACGCTCCGATGAGGAGACGAGTGAAGACGCCATGGCCTCCGATTTCGAAGGCGCTTTCGGTAGGCCGCGACGCGGCCATGATGGTCAGCCCATCCTGCAGCAGCGCGCTACCGGTTCCATTGAAAAGGGCCGGGCTCCCCAAGTGGCCGGCATTGCAGCAGTCGAGGATCAGGATGACCGAGCTCGCTTGAGACGGAGGCGTGAGGCATCGATTGGCGAGCACCAGCAGCTCGTCCATGCCCAGTCCGGGGTCGTCCGGATCCCCCTCTTGGGTCACAAGATAGCCTCCGCTCTCCAGAGGAGCACCATGTCCTGAGAAGTAAAAGAGAATTTCGCCCCTGTAGTTGCGGAACAAATCGTTCCACTCCGATCGCAGGACCTTGCGAGTGATCTTTTTGCGGTCGGCACTGACAAGAAGGCGGCACTCATAGTTGGGGCTGCCATCTTCATGACGGCGCAAAAGGGTGCACATGTCCTTGGCGTCGGAGACACAACAGCTCAGATCGGGCACCCTGTCGCTGTCATACTTGTCGATTCCTACCAGAAGCGCTCGGCGTGGCATTTCGTCTTTTGCCTCGTTCTCGTCGGCCGTTAGGTTTCTTCCTGTCTTCACTGGTATACCGCTTCCCGGCTGCCGCATCTGCCCGCCAGGCTCTCTGCGAGCCACACAAGCTTACCGAAGAAGGCGTGCCTTCGGGCGCAGGCGCCCCTCTCCCGGCAAGGCGGGTGGGCGGGCGGAGCTCTGCGACAAAATGAGCCCGACGCCCTCGGGCGCATCCCTCTCCCGGGGAGGGGTTGGATAAGCTGATGGGCTTCTTTTTCGCGGAAAGGTGGGAACAACATCAGACGGCGAGATCGGGAACGCAGGGGCGGCTGTCGCCGCTCCCCGGGAGAAGTCAACGTCAATTGGAGCGTAGACCCTTGGCCGCCGGGGTGATAGCGCATGAACATGCGCGATCAAATGAGGCCGGCCTTGAGCGCCTTGGAAACCGCTTCGGACTTGGAGTGGACGTGCAGTTTCTCGTAGACCGACCGGATGTAGTTGCGGACGGTGTTGATGCTCACCCGCATCTCGTCGGCCGCCGTCTGATAGCTGAATCCTTCGGCGAGGAGGGAGAGGAGGCGCACCTCCAGACGGGTGAGGTCGGCGGCGACTTTCTCCCGCGGCTTGAACTCGCGGAACAGGCGGACGACTTTGTGCGCGATCTCCGGCGACAGCGGCGCCCCTTCGCCGCGCAGCTCGCGGATGGCGTCCAGGAGCTTCGCGGGTGGCGTGTTCTTGAGCAGGTAGCCGCGGGCTCCCTGGCACAGGGAGGCGAAGATCCGCTCTTCGTCGTCGTAGAGGGTGAGCATCAGGATCGCCGTCCCCGGAAGCTGCTCGTGGAAGCGGCCGACCGCATCGGAGCCGGACATGCCCGGCAGGTTGATGTCGAGCAGCAGCACGTCCGGCGGCTCTGCGGACGCCAGACTGCGCAGGGCCTGCTCGGCGGAGCCGTAGACCCCCGCACAACGGAGTCCCTCGGTGTCGTCGATGAGGAGGCGGAGGGCCTCCTGGGTCGCGCGGTCGTCTTCGACGATGGCGATCTGGGTCGTCTCGGTTTGCATCATCCCCAATTTCTTTCCATAGATTGGTACCACGCCCGGCCGCCGGCGCGACAGCGCATGCTCATGCTCCTGCCGCGGGGAGGCGCGCCGCGAGGAAGAGCCGCGTCCCCCGCCCCGGCGCGGTGTCGATCTCGAGCGGAGCGCCCAGCGCCGCGGCGCGCGCGCGCATGCTGCCGAGGCCGTGACCACCGGTTTCGGGGCTGACCGCTGCGGGGTCGAAGCCGCGGCCGTCGTCGCGGATCTCGACGCTGAGCCGGCGCCCGGAGACGGCGAATTGGATGCCCACGGTGGTCGCCTGCGAATGGCGGGCGGCGTTGTGCAGCGCCTCCTTGACCAGGAGGTAGAGCTGGCGGCGCTCGACCGGCGACAGCTTGACCTGATCGGCATCCTGCGGCGCGCGCAGGTGCCAGGCGATGCCGCTGCCGTCGAGGAGGCCGCCGGCGAAACGGCGCACCCGGGTGACGAAGCTACGCAGATCGTCGCGCCGGGGATCGATCGCCCAGATGCTCTCCCCCAGGGCCTCGATCATTTCGCGGGCGGCGCCGCCGATTTCGGTGAGCAGGCGCGAGCTTTCGCTGTCGTCTGCCACCCGCCGCCGCGCCACCTCGCTCAGGATGGAGACGCGCGTGAGGCTGGAGCCGAGGTCGTCGTGGAGATCGGTGGCGATGCGGGTGCGCATCCGTTCCAGGGACACCTGGTGGAATGAATGATAGCGATAGAATCCGATTCCGGCGGCGGTCACGCCCAGAGCGGCGAGCGCGAGCACCCAGCCGCGGCGCCAGAGTGGCGGCTCGACGTGGAAGATGACGACGCCGGGCGGTCCGGCAACGCCGTCGCGGTTCACCGCCCGCACCTCGAAGCGCTGCCAGCCTTCCGGCAGCTCGGCGTATTGCACGACGCGCACCGGCGCCGGCTCGCTCCAGTCGGCGTCGACCCCAGCCATCTTGTGCTGATAGCGGAGCGCCGCTCCCGGCGTGAAATCGAGGGCGAGCGACTGAACCTCCAGCCGGCTCTCCGCTTCGAGGTCCGGACCGGAGACCAAAGGGACACCGAGCTCGGAGACCACCCGCGCGACGCCGTCCACCTGCACCGCCGTGATCCAGGTGGCCGGCGGCGGCGCCGGACGATCGCGGGCAGGAACGAGGCGCGACAATCCGCGCCGGGTGCCGAACCACAGATTGCCGTCGCGGTCGCGCAGGGCCGAGTCGACGACGTTGTCGAGCAAGCCGTCCAGGGTGGTGAACCGGACGATCCGCCCGGTCGCCGGGTCCAGGCGGTCGACCCCTTTGCGTCCGCCGAGATAGATGTGGCCCAAGGCATCCTCGGTGATGCAACGCACGTCGCCGGACGAGAGGCCGTTGTGCTCCGTGTAGACGGTGAACCGCGGTTGCGGAGCATTCGGAGCATCGAGCCGGCCGACGCCGCCGTCCTCGACCGCCACCCAGAGCCGGCCGGCATGATCGACGAAAAGGTCGTGCACCTCACCGGGCGGCAGACCCGCGCCGGCGCCGAAAGCCTCGAATCGATCAGCGCGCACCCGGACCACGCCGCCCTTGTCCAGGCCGATCCACACCGCGCCGGAACGGTCCTCGGCGAACGCCGACGGCTCGCCGGGCAACCCCTCGGCCGGCCCATAGCGCCGGAAGGCGCCGGTGGCCCGCTCACGCCGGGTGAGCGGGCGCGGGCCGAAAGCGGAAATCCACAGGTCGCCCCGGCTGTCCTCGAACAGCCGGGTGATACTGTTGCCGCCCAGGCCGTCGCCCACGGTGAACAGGGTCGGCACCGCGGCGGCCAGACCGGCGAACGGCACCGCGGGATAGCGCACCAGCCCCTGGCCGGTGGCGAGCCACCACTCCCCCGTCCGGCTCTGGAGCACGGTCTGCCGCTCGCCCCAGCCCATGTAGCCGACGCCCTGCGGCAGCCGCGGGCGCAGGCTGGTGAAGCGCGCCCCGTCGAAGCGCTGAAAAAACAACGAGCCGTCCAGCGTATCCCCGGAACGGGCGTAGAACGATCCGTCGACGCCGGTGAACAGGGTGTTGACCCGCGCGTCGGCAAGCCCGTCGCGGGCGGTGAATCCGGCGAAGCCGCGCCGGGCGAGACGCAGGACACCGCTGCTGGCCGTCCCCAGCCACAGATTGCCCGCGCGGTCTTCGGCGATGGCAGTGACCGCCGGCTCGGGCAGGCCGTTGCTCGTATCCCAGGAGGTGACACCGCCCGCCCGGTCCCACAGCGTCAACCCCCGGCTGGTGGCGAGCCAGATCCGGCCGTCCCGCGCCGGAAAGACGCAATACCAGGCAGTATTTACGGCATTCGTGGCCTCTTTCGCGGCAGCGCCGAAAGCGCACACCTCCCCGGCGGCTCGCGGCATGCATCCCGGGACCGCGCGCTCCTGCAGGGAAGCCTGCGGCCCGGCCGCCACTTTTTCCGCCGGGTCCGGCAGCAACACGAACGCACCCAAGGCATGGGCGATCCACAGCCGCCCCGCACCGTCGACCGCGAGGCCGAGCACGGGATCGCCACCGTGGTGGGGGTGCACCGCGTAGGCCACCGAGCGGCCCGAAGGGAGCAGGCGCAGCAGACCGCCTTCGCAGCCGATCCACAGGCTGCCGTCCGCGGTCTCGGCCAACCCGGAGATCCAGCCGGCCGGCAGAGGCAGAGCGGCGAGAGGGACCTCCCGCGCCGCGCCCCACTGTCCGTTCACCAGGCTCAGCGACGCGAGCCGTCCGGCGCCACCGATCCACAAGCGCCCGAGGTGGTCTTCATGGAGAGCGAAGACCGGCTCGCCGGACGGTTTGCCACCCCACGGCACCGGGACGAACGCTCGTTCTCCTGTCTTCCGTCCCGGAATGAAGCGCGCCAGACCGCCCCGTGTCGCGACCCAGATCGTGCCGTCGCGCGTCTCCAGCACCTGCTCGGCCCGGGCATGCGGAAGCCCGTTCTCCCCGCCGTAGCTGGTGAACCGCTCGCCATCGAACCGGCTCACACCGTCCGAGGTCGCGAACCAGAGATAGCCCCGCGAGTCGCGCAGGATGTCGATCACCGAGTCGCTGGCCAGCCCGTCCTGAATTCCATAGGAGCGGATCGGAAGCTGCTCCGCTCGTGCCGCCTGCGCGCAGAGAACGAATCCCAGAAGGGATCCCAGGAACAGCCCGACGGCCTTGCGGATCGAAAGGGAGGGAGTCACTCGTCCAGCGTCGGCCAGGGCTCGGGCCGGAGGTTGGGATCGCCGCCGGTGCGCCGGAAGTCTTCCGTGAAGCGGCGGATCGATTCCGCGGTGAGGCCGTCTTTGTCCGCCAGCCGGCAAAACAGCTTGAGGGTGGCCTGGGCACCGCGGGGGATGGCCTCGGACGGAGGCTGCGTCCAGGGAAGAAGCCCGTGGGCCAGCTCGCGGATTGCGGGCTTGTCTTCGGCGGTGAGGCTCTCGGCAGTGGACGGGCCCGCATGGAGCGCCGCGGCTTCCAGCGTAGCGAGCGCGGCGTCATAGACCAGGCTTTGCTCGGCGAGCGCCTTGCGGACTCCGGCGAAAGCGGTCAGCGCCTGGGCCGTTTTGCCGCGGCCGGCCGCCGTCCGTGCCGCCAGCCAGCGCACCCGGAGGCGATCGGTCTCGGTGCCGTGCGCGGCGGCCAGCTTGGTGAGCGCCGCAAGGCATGTCTCCGCCTCGGCATGACGGCCGGCGAGATCGAGGCAGACGGCGAGATTGAAGCCGTGGTCGAGGCGCAGCCGCGGGGCATGGCTGGCGGCGATGTGAGATTCCGCCCGGCGCAGCTCCTGGACCGCGTCATTCCAGCGGCCGGCTTCGGCGAGGAAAGCTCCGCGCTGCACCTGGAGGATCGGCACTTCCGGAGTGTGGACGATCGAACGAGCGCGATCGAGGAGACCGAGGCCGTCGTTCAACCGTCCCTGGGCGCGCCGCAGCAGAGCCTCCAGACGCATCGTGCGCGTGTTGTCGAGCGGCCCGGGATGGCTGAGGGCGCCGTCCATCCAGAGATCTCCGGCGCGCTTGAACCCCTCCTCCGCATCCGCCAGATCGCCCAGCGAGCGCAAGGCGTTCGCGAGATGCGCCCAGGCGAACCCTTGCAGCCGGGCACGCCAGCTCGCATCCTCGCGGGCGAGAGCGGCGATACGGAGAGCGATCTTGGTGAGCTGGAGCGCGTCGTGCCCCTGGCCGGCAGCGGTGGCGCGGGCGCTCTCGTCGCAGAGCAGCTCGGCCAGGGCCCAGCTCTGCAGCTCCGTCTCGCTCTCGACGAGAGCCGTCTGCTCCGCGAACGGCAACGCCCGCAGCCGCTCCCAACCCCGGCGTGCGTGGCGGCGGTCCGACTGAAAGACGCGGTCATCCGCTTCCGTCGGCGGCAGGATCCTGGTGCTCCGCGAAAGCGCTGCCCGCGCCCCGGGGTCACCCTCTCGCTCAGACATGCTGCTCGATGAGAGCACAAAGGCATGCCCGAGCACAACGCCTCCCCCCCGCTCCGCGGCTCGCGACGTGGCCGACGTGGAGACGTGGTGGATGGGGTAGCGCTATTGCCACAACAACTACTATCATAGAGACCATCGGACCTCAGCAAGCGGTCGCCTGCGCGATCACCCCCCAATGGCGCAGGGAAGTCCGGGGAGGTGACGGCATGGATCTTTTCAGACTGGGGTTGCGCAGCGTCCTCGGGATCACGCTACCGGGCGCCATGCTGGCGCTGATCTCCGGGTATGTCTTCTTGAGCGTTCTCTTCCTGCTGAATCAACCGGTTCCGGATTTCTTGTGGAGCAAGGATCAGCAGCTCCTGGTGTTCTCCGTGCTTTTCCTCGTGAGCTACAACGTGGGCGGGTTGCTACGGCTGAATTCGGCCGACACTGTTGACAAGAAATCGGCAAAAAAACTGCGTCAGAACCCGAAGCTCTCGAAGCAGCAGAAAGCGGACCTCGACGGAGTCGCCACGACTCTCGAGGCGGGGGAAATCCCGGGAGAGCTGCCCCCCTTGGCCATCCAGTGGATCTGGGCGACCGAACCTTTTCCCTACCCACGCTGGCAGTTCCTTAAATTTGAACGCTACCACCCGAGAGAGGTCGGCAAGTTCTTCGAGGAGTACCGGGAATGTATGGGATTGGGGTCACAGTCTGAGAAGAGGGTCGGCCGCGGGAAAGAGTTCTTCAACTATTGCAAGATGGTCGTCTTGCATTCGAGTCGCAGCCCCGGGGACGCTCTGATTGAAGAGGTCCATTATGCCGAAGCCACAGTACGATTCTATGCCGGCACCTACACCGGCCTGCGGCCATCGCTCCTCTTGCTCGTGACCCTTTTGGTGGGGCAGATCATTTTCCTCGCAGTGCCCGGCCTGCGCGGACAGTACGGACTGTCCACGATGAAGGTGATCAACGCTTTCGTCACGATGGCCCTGATCGCCGCCTCGGCCCAGACGATGCGAATCATTCTCAAGCGCTTCAGAACTCTGCGCCTCAAAGAGGTGGACACCGTCTACGATGCGTTCTACCTGGTGCATCGGCATGCGGACAGTTGTCCGGAGTGTTCCACGGCAAGGCCCCTTCGGTCCGCCGCCTATGCCGAGCGGGAGCGCCTGCTTCGGAAGATCTTTGACCGGACCACCTCCGAGCCCGTCGGCCTGGACGCGCTCCTTGCGGCGATGAAGAAACAGTCTGGAGAGGCCGGCAAGGAGCACCTCTCGGCCCTGTACTTCGCAGGGGAGCGGCCTGATCACCCCTTCTTCCTGAGGAGCGAGACCGTGGCCGCCGGACTGTCCGTCCTCCCGGAAGACAGGGAGAAAGCCGGCCAGAGCAAGCGGCACCCCCATCAGGAGGAAGTGATCGTCGTCGTCGACGGTACCCTCCGGCTCATCGTCGAAGACGGGGGGACGACTGTCGAGGAGGACCTCAGGCAGGGCGATGTCCGCGTGATCAAGAAGGGACAATGCCATCGCATCGAGCCGGTCGCAAAGAGGGACAGCGCATTCCTGTTCGTGAAGACCCATCCCGCCCGGGAGCCGCGCAGCGAGAAATGTCGATTCCCGGAGGTGTGAGCCCCGCCATGCGAACCGGCAAGCCGCCGGGGGAGGCTGGGGAGACCGGGACAGATGCAACCGCGCCGCGGAGCTGATACCCTCCCAGGATCATGGCTGTGCACGACATCCGCAACCGGCCCGCTCTGGCCCCCGCGCCGCGGAAACCGGCGGACGATCCGTCCCAACAATCTCGACCCCAAGCGGGCCATCCCGAGCGCAATCATCTCGAGCGCAATCCGGGCACGCCGCTGGAGCTGGACTGGGTGCGCGAGGTGAGGGTCAACACGAGCGCCGCCGAGCGCCGCGCCGCGACGCTGCCCAAACGCCGCACGGTGAAGAAGGACTGGCAGGCCGCCTGGTATCTGCGCGCGATCACCTGCATGGACCTGACGACGCTGCAGGGCGACGACACGCCGGGGCGCGTGCGCCGCTTGTGCGCCAAGGCGCGCCGGCCGGTGCGCCAGGACATCCTCGAAGCGCTCGGTGTCGAAGACCTGGGTCTCCGCGTCGCCGCGGTGTGCGTCTACCACTCGATGGTCGCGACCGCCCACGACGCGCTCGCCGGCTCGGGGATTCCGGTCTGCGCCGTCTCCGCCGGCTTCCCCGCCGGCATGAATCCGTTCTCCCAGCGCCTGGCCGAGATCCGCGAATCGGTGGCCGCCGGCGCCGAGGAGATCGACATCGTGGTCACCCGCGCCCACGTGCTCACCGGCGACTGGCTGGCGCTCTACGACGAGATCCGCGCCTTCCGCGAAGCTTGCGGCGAGGCGCACCTGAAGACCATCCTCGCCACCGGCGAGCTCGGCACCCTGCGCAACGTCGCCCGGGCGAGCCGGGTCGCCATGATGGCGGGCGCCGACTTCATCAAGACATCGACCGGCAAGGAGAAGGCCAACGCCACCCTGCCCGTCTCGCTGGTCATGGTGCGGGCGATCCGCGACTATCACGAGCGCACCGGCCACTTCATCGGCTTCAAGCCGGCCGGCGGCATCTCCACCGCCCGCCAGGCCACGGACTGGCTGGCGCTGATGAAAGAGGAGCTGGGACCCGAATGGCTGTCGCGCGATCTGTTCCGCATCGGCGCGTCGAGTCTCCTCGGCGACATCGAGCGCCAACTGGAACATCATGTCACCGGCCGCTATTCGGCCTCTTTCCGCCATCCCCTGGTGTGAGCGCGAGGCACAAGCCATGACGATCGCCGAGATCTTCCACACCATGGACTACGGCCCGGCCCCCGAGAGCACCGATCCGGCCCAGGCCTGGCTCGCCGCCCGCAACCGCGAGATCCTGCCGTTCATCGGCGGCGACTTCCGCCGTCCAGAGAACATCGAATTCTTCGACACCGTGAACCCGGGAACCGCCGAGCCGCTCGCCAAGGTCGTCCAGTGCGGCGCCGCCGAGGTCGACGCGGCGGTCGCGGCGGCACGGGCGGCACAGCCCGGCTGGTGGGCGCTCGGCGGCCACGGCCGCGCGCGCTACCTCTACGCCCTGGCACGGCAGATCCAGAAGAACGCCCGTCTCCTCGCCGTCCTCGAAACGCTGGACAACGGCAAGCCGATCCGCGAAACGCGCGACATCGACGTGCCGCTCGTGGCGCGCCACTTCTACCACCACGCCGGCTGGGCGCAGCTCATGGCCGCCGAGCTGCCCGGCCAGGTGCCGCTCGGCGTCGCCGGCCAGATCATCCCGTGGAACTTCCCGCTCCTCATGCTGGCCTGGAAGATTGCGCCGGCGCTCGCGATGGGCAACACGGTCGTCCTCAAGCCGGCCGAGTTCACCCCCGTCACCGCCGCCGCCTTCGCCGAGATCTGCCGCGACATCGCCCTGCCGCCTGGCGTGGTGAACATCGTCACCGGCGACGGCCGCACCGGCGAGCTGATCGTCCGCCACCCCGGCATCGACAAGCTCGCCTTCACCGGCTCGACCGATGTCGGCCGCATCCTGCGCGAAGCCACCGCGGGGACCGGCAAGAAGCTGTCGCTGGAGCTGGGCGGCAAATCCCCCTTCATCGTGTTCGACGACGCCGATCTCGATGGCGCGGTCGAAGGAGTGGTCGACGCCATCTGGTTCAACCAGGGCGAGGTCTGCTGCGCCGGCTCGCGTCTTCTGGTCCACGAAGGCGTCGCCGAGACGTTCTATGGCAAGCTCCGGGCACGCATGGAGACTCTCCGCGTCGGCGATCCGCACGACAAGTCGATCGACATCGGAGCGATCATCGCGCCGGTGCAGCTCGAACGGATCGACCGCCTCGTGCGCCAGGGCGTCGAGGAAGGCGCCACCATGTGGCAGCCCTCCTGGAGCTGCCCGCGCGACGGCTACTTCTATCCGCCGACCCTGTTCACCGGCGTCGCCCCGGCGGCCACCATCGCCCAGGTGGAAATCTTCGGCCCGGTGCTCGTCGCGATGACCTTCCGCACCCCCGAAGAGGCGATCGAGTTGGCCAACAACACCCGCTTCGGCCTCGCCGCCAGCCTGTGGACCGAGAACATCAACCTCGCCCTGGAGCTGGCCGCCAAGATCAAAGCCGGCACCGTCTGGATCAACAGCACCAACCTCTTCGACGCCGCCGCCGGCTTCGGCGGCTACCGCGAAAGCGGCTTCGGCCGCGAAGGCGGCAAAGAGGGGCTGTGGGAGTATGTGCAGCCGGCGTGGCTGGCGCAGGCAAAAGGACAAAAGGACCAAAAGGACATAAGGGACCCAAAGGACGAGAACGAAGCGGACGAGGACGCTCCTATGGGTCTGCCGGCGATCGATCGCACGGCGAAGCTCTACATCGGCGGCAAGCAGAGCCGGCCGGACGGCGAGGCGGTACGGAAGATCCATGGTCCGGGAGGGCGGCTGCTCGGCGAGGTCGGCGAGGGCAACCGCAAAGATCTGAGGAATGCTGTCGAGGCGGCCCGCAAGGCGCAGCCCGGCTGGGCGAAGTCGACCGCCCATCTGCGCGCGCAGATCCTCTATTACATCGCCGAGAACCTCTCCGCGCGCGGAACCGAGCTGGCGCGCCGGCTGCGCGATCTGACCGGCGCGAGCGCGTCCGACGCGAGAGCCGAAGTCGACCTCGCCATCGAAAGACTCTTCACCAATGCCGCCTGGGCCGACAAATACGCCGGCACCGTCCAGGCCACGCCGCTGCGCAGCTTCACCTTCGCCGTCCGCGAGCCCCTCGGCACGATCGGCATCGCCTGCCCGGACGACTCACCGCTCCTCGCCTTCGTCTCGACCGTCGCGCCAGCCATCGCGATGGGCAACACCGTCGTCGCCCTCCCCTCCGAACGCTACCCCCTCGCCGCCACCGACCTCTATCAGGTCTTCGACACCTCGGACGTCCCCGCCGGAGTGATCAACATCGTCACCGGAGACCGCGACGCCCTCGCCAAGGTCCTCGCCGCGCACGACGATCTGGACGGCGTCTGGTACTTCGGCAATCATCCGAAAGCCAAGGCCGGCAGCGCCGCCGTCGAAAAAGCCTCCATCGGCAACCTCAAGCGTACCTGGGTCTCCAACGGCATCGTCCGCGACTGGGCCAACCCCGAGCAGGGCGAAGGAGAAGAATTCCTACGCCAAGCGATCCAGGTGAAGAACATCTGGGTGCCGTTCGGGGAGTAGGGGGCGCGCCAGTGGTCATAGCGCTCAACTCGTAATTGGTCATTGTCACCCCGCCACTTCGCAAGCTATACCTCTCCTGAGATGGGAGGATCTGACCATGCCTCTACAGACGACGCACCTTGCCAGCATCCTGGAAACCGACTCGGGCATCGATCCCGGCTACCGGCATGCACCCAAGCATGCGACCCCGGGTGAGCCGCTCGAAACGTCGGGAGCCCTTTTCAAATGGTATGGGCTGTATCCGGACGATTTGCCCGTTCCTGACGAAGTCACACGACTGGCGCGCACCTATCTCTCCGCCACGCCTCTCGAAGCGCGCGGGCTGGGCTTCGTGGTGCTGCACCGCTGCGGGAAGGACTTCTACTTTCTCCTGGTCAGCACGTGGCGCCACTCGAATGAGATCTGGGAGACGGTCTTCTACAAGAACGGTGACACGATGCCGGACTTCGCCCCCTTTCCGCGCGACGGCGCCCACAAGCCGTGCTTCTGCGTCTGGGAGCTGGCCGCCGTCTGGCACGAGAAGGAGGCCTGGACGCGCTTCCTCACTTCGACGCGCGACGAAGCCGCGGCGCAGGCATGGCTGGAAGACCGCTACGCCGGTCCAGCTTGATCAGGCTCGATGAGCGCCGCGAGCTCCCGCGTCAGCTCGGCGGCCGGAATCTCTTTGCATCCGGCTGCATTCTGCCCAGACCATAGAGGCGAGAAATCTCCGCTGCCGCGGCTCTCGGCTTTCGCACGCAGCGGAGCAACGGCCGCCGAACCCAACGGAAACTCAGGAACCGCCGGGCTCAGCGGTCCGATCTCACGCATCAGCCGATTCATAATCCCGCGCGCCGGCCGGCCGGAGAACAGATTGGTCAGAGCCGTGTGGCGAACCGCTTCGCTCTTCAATGCAGCGCGATGCACCGCGCTCGTCGTGGACTCCGGGCACAGCAGATACGCTGTACCGATCTGAACCCCGGCGGCGCCGAGCTTCATCGCCGCGGCCACACCCTTCGCATCCGCAATCCCTCCGGCGGCGATCACCGGCACCTTCACCGCCTGCACCACCTGCGGCAACAGCGCAAACGTCCCCACCTGAGCCGTCAGATCATCCGACAGGAAATGCCCGCGATGCCCACCCGCCTCAAGCCCTTGTGCGATGATCGCATCGCACCCGTGCGCCTCAAGCCAGAGGGCCTCCTCCACCGTCGTCGCCGAAGAAAGAATCTTCGCGCCCCAAATCCGAACGCGGGCCAACAAGTCGGCCGCCGGCAGACCAAAATGAAAGCTCACCACGGGCGGCTTGAATTCCTCCAGAACAGCGGCCGCTTCATGGCTGAAGGGTGCACGTCCAGGACCAGCGGCGATGGAGCCTCCGTCGATCCCAAACTCCTCGAAGTACGGCGAAAGCACCGCCCGCCAAGCCGCTTCGCGCTCGGCGCTGAAGAGAGGCGGAGTGTGGCTGAAGAAGTTCACGTTGAACGGCTTGTCAGTCTGGGCTCGAATGGCGGTCAGCTCGTTGCGCATCGCATCCGGGCTGAGCATGGCGCAGGGGAGTGAGCCCAGCCCGCCGGCCTTGGACACGGCAATCGCGAGCGCGCTGCCTTGGACCCCAGCCATGGGGGCTTGGATGATGGGGAGGTGGATGTTGAGGAGGTCTTGGAGGATCATTGGTTGATCTTATGCCTGGGATACTGTCACGAGCGGATGCATTCCGAAGTGCGTCGATTTCGTGGCTTGCACGTGCGACTGCCCCAGCTCACGCAGGCGCCGCTGGGTGAGGGAGCCGAGGGGCCTGGTATGCTCCGGGAATCGTGCCCCGATCGTTTCCGCGCACGGCGGCCCTGCTGGGCCTTCTCCCCTTGGCGCTCCTCGCGCCAGTTGTATCGCCGGCACCGGCCGAGGAGGGGAAGGCCCCGGCTCTACCGCTCGAGATGGTGGCCCGCCAGCTCGGAAAGCTCGGCATTGCGGTGACTACGGGCGCGGCTCCGGGATATGTCGACGATGCGGCCTGCGCGTCGTGCCATCCGGCGATCGCGAAGTCGTATCGCGAGAAGGGGATGGCCCGGGCGTTCCATCGTCCAAGCGCGGCGCAGGAGGACGAGGATTTCGCCGCCCCGCCGTTCGTTCATGCGGCGTCGGGGCAGATCCTTCAGATGTCCCGCCGCGGCGGCCGGCTGGTCTTTCGGCGCTGGCAGAACGGATCGGACGGACAGCCGGTCAATGTCTTCGAGCAGCCGGTCGATTGGGTTCTCGGCTCGGGCGATCATGCCCGCGTCTATCTCTATCAGACCGCGGCCGGCGAGATCTATCAGCTCCCTTTGGCCTGGTATAGCCAGACGCGAAGTTGGGGGATGGCTCCGGGATATGACCGGCCGGACCATGACGGCGTCGTCCGCCGGGTGCGCCGCGAGTGCCTGTTCTGCCATACCGCGTATCCCGATATGCCGGCCGGCGCGGATGCTGAGGGCGCGCCGCAGGTCTTTCCCGCCAAGCTGCCCGAGGGGATCGGCTGCCAGCGTTGCCACGGTCCGGGCGCGGATCACGTCTGGCTGGCGTCCGGCGGGATCGGCGTGCGGGAAGAGATCCGCGCCAGCATCTTCAATCCCGGACGGCTGCCGGCGGCGCGGCGCGGCGAGGTCTGCATGAGCTGCCATCTTCAGCCCTCCGTCGCGCTTCCCGGCGTGCGCCGCTTCGGCCGCGGCGACTTCTCTTTCCGGCCCGGCGAGCCGCTGGGGAACTACCTGGTGCAGACGGACGTCGAGGAAGACGGGCGGACGCCCGCCGATCGCTTCGAGATCAATCATCATCCCTACCGCCTGCACCAAAGCCGCTGCTATCTGGCGAGCGGCGGCGCCTTGTCGTGTCTCACCTGCCATGATCCGCACCGCCGGCTGCCGGAGGCTGAGAAGGCCACTCATTTCCAGGCCGCCTGCCTGACCTGCCACCGCCCGGACGCTTGCCACCGGCCTCGCGCCTCGCACGACACGGAGCCGGGCGATTGCGCTTCCTGCCACATGGCGAAACGGCGGACGCAGGACGTGGTGCGGGTGGTGATGACGGATCATCTGATCGGGCGCCGGCCGGGTGGTCCGGAGCTGCTCGCGCCGCTCACGGAGTCCGAGCCGCTCCTCACCGGCATCCGGCTTCCCGGTCCGGACGCTCCCGGTGGACCGCTGGGCGAGGTCTATCGCGCCGACGCGGTGGTGCGTGCGGTGCGTTCGGCGGCTGCGGTCGACTATCTGGAGAAGATGCTGGCCGTGGCGAAGCCGGCGGAGATGGAGCCCTGGCTCGATCTCGTCCAGGGGCAGCTCGGACAGCGGCGGTTCGCCGACGCCGAGCGCACTCTCGGCGCATTCCTGGAGCGCCGGCCGGCTCACCCCCAGGCGACCGAATGGCTCGCGCTCGCCCGCGCCGGCCAGGGAAAGGTCGACGACGCCATCGCCCTGCTGCGGCAGACGCTCGCGACCGGCGGCGAGCGGCCGGAAGCCGAGTTCAATCTCGGCCTCCTCCTCGCCGGCCGCGGCCAGCCCGGCGAAGCCGAAGAGCATCTACAACGGGCTGTGACCGCGCGGCCCAACCTGGTGGCGGCCTGGTTCCGGCTCGGCGAGGTCCGCGCCGCGCTGGGGCGGCCGCTGGAAGCCGCCGCCTGTTACCGCCGCGCTCTGGAGATCGATCCCCGCCACAGCGCATCGGCGGTTGCGCTCGGCAAGCTCCTCGCCGGGCCTACCCGTTGAACTGCCGCATCGCCGCCTCCAATCCTTCGCGCAGCCAGAGCTCACAGGCATCGGCGGCGCGGAGGATCATGGCGGCGACGGTCTCTTCTTCCTCTTTGGCGAACGGCCCGAGGACGAAATCCGCCCACTCCTCTCCAGACGGAGGGCCTCCTTCGGGGGCGACGCCGAGGCGCAGGCGCGGCACTTCGTCGGTGCGGAGGTTTTCGATGATCGACTCGATGCCGCGGTGGCCGGCGGGGCTGCCGGAGCGGCGCAGGCGCAGCTTGCCCAGCGGGAGGTTGATCTCGTCGTAGACGACGAGGATCGCAGCGGGATCGAGCTGGCGGGTTTCGAGCAGGCAGCGGGCGGCGTAGCCGCTGCGGTTCATGTAGGTCTGCGGTTGCGCGAGCAGAAGCTCGGCGGCTTCCGCCAGCCTGGCATTGCATTCCAGGTGGTCGAGAGCGAGGCCGCGGCGGCGGGCCAGCTCTTCGACCACCCGGAAACCCACGTTGTGGCGGGTGGCAGCGTACTCCGGGCCGGGATTTCCCAGCCCCAGGATGAGGTGTGCCATGCGGGCTCTGCGGGACGATGGCAGACCGGCGATCAGGCCTCGGCCTTGCCCCGCTTGATGACCTCGGGCTCGGCCGCCGCTTCCGCGGTCACTTCCTCGGTCCGTGCATGGACGACCGACATGATGACCCGCTCCGGCTCGTCGAGCAGGGTGACGCCCGCGGGCAGCTTGAGATCCTTCGCCTCGGCGTGCTGGCCGGCGCGCATCTCGGTGACGTCGAGCTCCAGGTGCTTCGGGATGTCGCCGGGCAGGCACTCGATGTGGACCTCGCGGACCACGAAGTCGATCAGGCCGCCTTCCACCTTGACGCCGTGGGCGGTGCCGGTCAGCTCGACGGGGACGGTGACGCGCACCTTGTCGGTCATCTCGATGCGCTGGAAGTCGATGTGGATCACCTGCCGGCTGACCGGGTTGCGCTGCATCTCCCGGATCATGGCGTGCCGCTCCTGGCCGGTGTCGGAGAGCTTGAGCAGGAGGATGGGGTTCTCGCTGCCGGCCTTCCGCATCATCTCGACGAAGGTCTTGCGGTTCACCTGGATGGGCACCGAATCCTTGCCGCTGCCATAGACCACGGCAGGGATCTGGCCGCGCATCCGGGCTTGCCGGCAGCCGCCCTTGCCGGTCTTCTCACGCTTGTCGACTTGCAGACTCATTTCACTCATTGGTTTCCTCGCTTCAATCTATACAAACAGGGCTATACGAACAGGGAGCTCACGGAGCTGTTCTCGTGGATGCGCAGGATGGCGTCCCCCAGCAGCTTGGCGACCGACAGCGGGCGCAGCTTCTGCGAGCGGGAGATCTTCTCATCCAGGGGTGTGGTGTTGGTGATGAGCACGGACTCGAGCGGCGACTTGTCGATGCGCTGCAGGGCCGGCCCGGAAAGGACGCCATGGACGCCGGCGGCGAGCACCCGCTCCGCCCCCTTGCTCTTCAGGGCGTCGACGGTCTTGGTCAGGGTGCCGGCGGTGTCGATGATGTCGTCCACGATGAGGACGTTGCAGCCGTCGACGTCGCCGATGACGTGCATGATCTCGGCCTCGTTGGGAGCGGTGCGCCGCTTGTCGACGATGGCGAGGCCGACCTCCATGCGCTTGGCGATCGCCCGCGCGCGCTCGACGCCGCCGGCGTCGGGGGAGACGATGACCAGGTTGGGAACGTTGACCTCGCGGATGGCCTCGAGCAGCACCGGCGCGGCGAACAGGTGGTCGACCGGGATGTCGAAGAAGCCCTGGATCTGGTCGGCGTGCAGATCCATGGTGAGCACGCGGTCGGCGCCCGCCTTGGAGATGAGGTCAGCCACCAACTTGGCGGTGATCGGCACGCGCGGCTTGTCTTTCTTGTCCTGGCGGGCGTAGCCGTAGTATGGGATCACGGCGGTCACCCGCGACGCCGAGGAGCGCTTGAAGCTGTCGAGCAGGATCAGCAGCTCCATCAGGTTCTCGTTGACCGGATCGCACGTCGGCTGGACGATGAACACGTCCGAGCCGCGCACGTTCTCCTGGATCTGGCAGAAGATCTCCCCATCCGAGAAGTTGTAGGCGGATACCTTGCCGGCGGCCAGGTTCAGAGACTCACAAATCTCCTGCACCAGGGCCGGGTGCGCGCGTCCACCGAAGATCTTCAATTCGCCGGGCATACTCCCTCTCTCGTTGGAGCTCAAAACAGTGATTCCGCCGCAACGGCGGGTTTTCGCGGGCTTGCAGCGTCGATCTGGTTGGGGCGGGAGGATTCGAACCTCCGGATGCCAGATCCAAAGTCTGGTGCCTTACCACTTGGCGACGCCCCAGTCTCGGGTGTTCTCCCCAAGGCGGCCGGCAGGGCACTCTGCGGCCGCCTTATGTCTCCGCCCGCCACCCGAACCCGTTTCCGGGACAGGGGGCCGGCTTCAGGTGACGGTCCAGAAGGAGTCGCGGAGGTGCATTTCCTCGACTTCCTCCATGGTCCTCTCCGCGGCCGGGGGCGGCGACGCCATGTCTCCGCCGGCAGCCACATGGACACTGCTCGCCGGCATCGGTGGCATCGACGGTATCGGTGGCATGGACGGCATGGGCGATCGACTCTCGCCTTCTGCCATCGAGGCCGTTTGTGGCAACCGCTCTCCCCGCTCGCCGAGGATCCGCTCGTACTCTCCCAGCACCTTGTCTTCGATCATCCGGCGGGTCTCGTTGTTCAGCGGATGCGCCACGTCCTTGAACTCGCCGTTTTTCTTCTTCCGGCTGGGCATGCTGATGAACAGGCCATCCCTGCCCTGGATGATCTTGATGTCGTTGACCATGAAACTGTGGTCAAAGACAATCGACACAAACGCTTTGAGCTTCTCCTCCTGAATCGGAAAGACCTTGACCTCAGTGATCTCCATTTGCGTCCTCTCCGTCGTCCCAGGTCCCGCTCAGTGTGCAGCAAGGTCCGGCGTCGTGGATCGCAGGGGGCATCGCCACCGAGGCGACCGCCTGTCCTTGCGACAGCTCCCGGAAGGACCGGCGCCCGGCGAACCGGACCTGGTCTTCCCGCACAGCCGCTTTATGCACGCGCCAGCATCAATCCAGGCATTATATACTGAGCACAGCCCCGGGAAACGCCGGAAGGCGACTTCCTGAAGATCCTCTTCCCCCGCCCGCGAGCCGGCACGGCAAGCTCCCCGCACCGGGCACTCTATGCTAGAGGCCGCGGGGAGGGCTGTCAAATCGCGCCGGGCGGGCTGTCGGAGACGCCGCTCAGAGGCGCCGCCTCATCGCGGCAGGCCCCCTCGTGATAGCCGGTGGGCACGGCGAGCGCATCCGGCTCTTTCTTGAGGCTCTCGGAGAGGACCTCGCGCCAGCGGATCTGCACGCCGCGGGCACGGTCGGAGAGGATGCTCCAGGCGTCCTGGCGGAACCACCAGACGGTGGGCGCGCCACTGTCGGACAGCGTCCACCGCGTCACCACGCCGTCGTCGCCGGCGGTCACCGACCAGACGCGGTCCGCGGTGTCGTGAAAGGAGAGGTCGTGGCCGTGCGCCTTCGGCGCCGCGGCCGGCGCGGCGGGCACTCGGCCGAGGAGCAGGGCCGGCAGGGTGAGCAGCGGGAAGGGGCCGAGAGGGACGCCGGCGAGGTCGAAGCTGCCTTCGAACGTACAGGCGGTGCGGGCGCGGTGGTTGAGAAAACGGCCGCGCCCCGCCGCGACGTCGAGGCTCCACAACGACCGTCCCACCGGATCGGCCGCTTCCACCTCGTAACGCTCCGGGGAGACCAGGCGGAGGGTCATGCGGAACGATCCGTCGCCTTCGGGGCCGGAATAGCTCGCCCGGTAGAGGCGCTGGGTGTTGAGCTCCGCCGCCGGGATCTCCCAGGGCGGCACGCCGTGGGCGCCCACCGGCGCCGGGCGGGGACCGGTGGCGCAGGCGGCGAGGGCGAGAAGGGTGAAGCCGAGAGCGGCAGCCCGGGCTGTCCCGAAAACCCGGGGTTGAAACCCCGGGCTAGACGCGTAGGCCCCTCCGGGGCCAGAGAAGGCCGAACCGCCCCGGAGGGGCGAAAGCACATAGCCCAGGGTTTTAACCCTGGGTGGCGGTGCTGCCCGCAACGCCCTCCTAGGGCCGGGGCTTGGCTTGTTGGTTGTGATCGAGGCTGTCCAGTTTCTGCCGCAGCTTGGCGGCCGCGGTGTTGTCGTTGCCGAGCTCGAGCGCGCGCCGGTAAGCCTCGCGTGCCCGATCGTTCTGCCCCAGCGCCACATACACATCCCCCAGATGCTCTTGCAGCGTCGCGTCGGCAGGCTCCAGGCGGGCGGCCCGCTCCAGGTATCCGCGAGCCTGCTCGTTGCGGCCGAGCTGATAGTAGGTCCACCCCAGAGAGTCGACGTAGGCGCCGTTGTCCGGCTCGAGAGCCACCGCTCTCTGGATCAGCGACAACGCCTCGTCCAGGTTCTCCTTGGCTTCGGCCAGCGTGTAGCCGAGGTAGTTCAGGGCGGCGTGAAAATCGGGATCGATCTGCAGCACGCGGCGCAACTCGGCCAACGCCTCGCTGCGCTTGCCGGTGCGCTCGAAGGCGGCGCCCAGCAGATAGTGGCCGACGGTCGAATCGGGCTGGCGGGCGACCAGGCGCTGCAGGATCGGGATCGAATCGGCGTAGCGGTCGACGCGCTGGAACGACTGCGCGGCGGCGAGGAGAGCGCTGTTGTCACCGCTCGCGGCCAGCTCGTCGAGCCCCTTGCGCCCCTCGGCTTCGCGGCCGGCGCGCAGCAGGATCTCGGCCCGCCGGGTGGCGAGCGCGCTGCCCAACGGTCCGTTTGCCGGACGGTTCTTGTCGAGCACGGCGAGGGCGTCGTCCCAGCGCTTGGCCGCCACCAGGGCGTCCACCCGGATGAGCAGCGCCTGCGCGCGCACCGAGGCGGCGGAAGGCGCCGCGGCGCCCGCGGCGTCGTCTTTGGCGTCGAGGAGCGGCGCCACGGCGTCGGCGGCGCGGTCCCACTCCTTGGCGGCGAGGAGCACCTGCCCGAGCTCGAGGCGGACCTCGCGCTCCTCCTTGGTCTTCTTGTCCCGCGCCAGGTCGCCGGCCAGCTTGTCGAGGATGGCCACCGCCTGCTCGTTCTTCCCGGCCCGCTGGAAGAGGTGGGCGACGGTGACGGCGAGCGGGAGGTTGTCCGGATCGGACTCGCGGATCTTGTCGAGCAGGGCGATCGCCTCGCCGGTACGCCCCTGGGCGGACAGGATCAGCCCTTTGAGCAGGCGCATCGAATCGCCGTCCGGGCCGGTGGCGGCGGCGGAGCCGAGAATCCCCTCGGCGGTGGCGAGAGCGCCGTCGAGATCGCCGGTCTGGTAGAGCTCCCAGGCGATCTTGCGCCGCAGCCGGGGCTCGGCGCTCGCCTCGTCGGGAGCGCCGCGCAGCGCCGCCAGCGCCGCCTTGTGGTCGCCCCGCTGGCTGAGCAGGTCGACCAGGGTGAGCCGCGCTTCGAGCGAGCCGGGATCGATCTCCAGGATGTCCTGCAGCGACGATTCGGCCTCTTTCTGTTTGCCCGAGCGCAACAGCGCCTCGACGAGCAGCGCGTAGGCCATGCGCTGGTTGGGCACGCGGGAAACCAGGTCGCGCAGCGCCTCGGCCGCCTGGTCCGGCTTCTGCTGGTCGAGGTAGAGCTGCGCCAGCGGGATCACCGACGCCGCGTCGGACGGGTCCTGCGCCCGCACCGCCTCCAGCGCCTGCTGGGCGGTGAGCATGGCGGAAGGATCCTGGGCCGCGAGGTCGAGGAAGATGGAGCCCACGGCGCGCAGCACGTCGAGATTGGCGGGCGCCAGGCGCCGCGCCTCGGTCACCGTCTCGGCGGCCTTTTGCAGCAGCTCCTGGCGCGCCTTGGCGACGCGGGCGAACTGGGCGACGCGGGCGAGGAGCTGGGCATGCTCGAGGCGTACGTAGGCGGAGCGGGGAGCCAGTCTCTCCGCCTCGTCGTAGGCGGCGAGGGAATCGGACAACGATCCCTCGACGGCCAGCAGCTTGGCCAAGGTGAACTGGTAGAGGGCCTCGGGCGACAGCGTCTCCGTGCCGGCGGTCGATGCCACGGTCGATGCCGCGGTCGATGGCATGGGAGGCGGCGGAGCCGGTTGCGACTCGGCCGGCGGGGCGCCCAGGAGGAGGACGGCGAGACAGAGGAGAATGGCGGCCACGGCGGAAAAACCCTTCACAACAAACAGGATAGCAGTGGGGGGAGGCGCTTTACAAGGCCATCGAAGCGCTTCTATAATGACGCCCGTGCGGTTAAGTGGCGAAGAGAGAATGAGTTAGAGAGAGGCTGCTCTCCAGGCATGGGCAAGCTCGGTCAGCTTCTGGTGGCGCGCGGCTGGATTACGGTCCAGCAGCTCACCCGTGCCTTGCAGAATCAGGGCGTGGTGGGCGGGCGCCTGGGCACCTGTCTGATCGAGATGGACGCCCTGAGCGAGGACAATCTGCTCAAGGCTCTCGCCGAGCATCTCGGCGTGCCGGCGGTCAACTTGGACGACCTGCGCGGCATCCCCGAGGAGGTCCTCGGGCTGGTGCCGGACAAGCTCGCCCGCCGCTGCCGGGCCGTCCCCTTCCGCCTGGAGGGGAGCCGCCTGGACCTCGCGATGATGGACGGCCGCAACCTCGCCTGCCAGGACGAGATCGCCTTCGCCACCGGCAAGCGGGTCAAGGTGCACGTGGCGCACGAGCTGCGCATCCTCGAAGCACTCGAGAAGTACTACAAGGAAGAGTGCCCGTCGCGCTACAGCCTGCTGGCGGACCGCTTGAACCGCGCCCGCTACTTCTGGGAGCGCCCGGAGTCGAAAGCGGAAAGCGTGACGACTCTGGCCACACCGTTCGAAGACCTGCTCGGCAACCGCCGGCGGCCGAACGCCATGACCCCGCCGCCCCCGCTGCCGGATCTCCCGAGCCTGACCGAGCCGCCGCGTCCGCGTCCGGCCACCGCGGCCGTCCCGGCGCCGCCGCTCATCCCACCTCCGCCGCCCGCCCGGCCGCGCCCCGTCACGCAGACGCTGCAGGCACCGCCACCGCCGCCGAGACAGCAGACCGCGCGGCCGGCGGCTCCGGTGCCGGCGCTCAAACCGCCGCCGCCGGCCGCCGAGCCGCCCAAGCCCGCCGCGCCGCCGCGGACGCGCGCCAACAGCGTGCCGCTCACCCCCGAGGAGCGCGCCGCCTTCGGCGTCCCGCCGGTCACCGGCCCGGCTCCCACCACCATCGAAGAGCTGGAGAAGACGCTCGCGGCAGCCAAGGACCCCGACGACGTGGGCCGCATCGTCCTCACCTTCCTGCTTCGCGACCACACCCACGCGGCCCTGTTCCAGGCCGGCCGCGACAAGATCACCGCCTGGCAGGCGCAGGGCGAAGGGATCGATCCCAAGATCTTCGCCCGCTACTCCGTCGGCTTCGATCAGCCGTCGCTGTTCCTCAATCTGCGCGAAGGCAGCGGCGTCTATCTCGGCCCGTTGCCGCCGATGCCGGCGCACCGCGAGCTGGCCCGCTCCTGGGGAGGGGACCTGCCGCGCGACTGCGTGATGCTCCCGGTGCGCATGAAAGACCGCGTCGTCGCCGTGATCTACGCCGACGGCGCGAAGAAAGTGGACCTCGTGCTCCTGCAGCGCCTGGCGACCGCCACCGCGGTCGCGCTGGGCCGCTGTATCCTTCTCAAAAAACAGGGCGAAGCCAAGTCATGATGCCGGGAAATCGCGTTTTGTTGACACCTCCCGGACCCATTGCTAGACTCGGCGCCGCTTCGGAGCGGAAATGATCAAGTCGGACATCGTAGACCGCGTAGCGGAGATCACAGACGTCCCGAGGGTCAAGGCGGCACAGGCTGTCGACACCATCATCGACGCGATGAAAGACGCGCTCTGCGAAGGCAAGCGCATCGAGCTCCGTGGTTTCGGGGTGTTCCAGGTCCGTGACCGCAAAAAAGGCGTCGGGCGCAACCCGAAGACCGGCGTCGAGGTCGCCATCTCCCCGGGCAAGACGGTCCGTTTCAAGCCTGGCAAAGATCTGAAGAATCTCTGATCTCCACTCTTCGACACCTCTGTTGACGGCCGACGGCATGAGCGATCCACCGAGCCACTGGCCCGAGGACCCTCGCCTCCCCGCCGGCTGGCCGCGCATCGAGCTGCTGCCGGCTCCCGGCGAGCCGCTGCGGTCCGTCCCCGAACGGCCGCAATATGTCCTGGCCCTGATGCTCTTCGCCGTCACCGTGCTCAGCACGATCACGCTGAGCCCGGTGATGTACATCTACAGCCGGACCGACCTGAGCTCCGCTCTCCCGTTCTACCTGACGCCGCAGGGGGCGTCGGCCGTCTGGCACGACCCGGCGCTGCTGCGGATCGGCCTGAGCTTCGCCTGCGCCGCGATGAGCATCCTCTTCGCGCACGAGATGGGCCATTACATCGCCTGCCGGCGCTACGGGATCGCCTGCACGCTCCCCTACTTCCTGCCCGTGCCGATCAACTTCGGCACCTTCGGAGCCTTCATCAAGATCAAGCAGCCGATCCGCAACAAGCGGGAGCTGTTCGACATCGGGGTGGCCGGCCCGCTCGCCGGGTTCATCGTCCTGATCCCCTTCCTTCTCTATGGGGTGGCGCATTCCCAGATGGTGCAGATGCCGCCCGTCGCTACGGGGCCGGTGCCGGAGGTCACGGTGCTGGCGCCGGGCCGCTCGCTGGCGCTCCTCCTCGCCACCCGTCTCTTCCACGGTCCGTTGCACGCCGGCCAGTACCTCAATCTGCACCCCATGGCTCTCGGCGCCTGGCTCGGCCTGCTCGCCACCTCGATCAACCTGCTCCCCCTCGGCCAGCTCGACGGCGGGCACATCCTCTACGCCGCCACCGGCCGGCTGCAACGCCGTCTCGCCCTGCCCCTCTGGCTGGGGCTCGCGCTGCTCGGCTGGTACTGGCCGGGATGGGTTCTGTGGGCGGTGGTCGTGCTGGTGATCGGCCTTCGCCACCCGCCGGTCTGGGATGAGCGCGAGCCGCTCGACGCCAAACGGCAGGCCCTCGCGCTGCTCGCCCTGGTGGTCTTCATCCTCTCCTTCATGCCGGTGCCGCTCGACCAGATCCCGCTCAAGTAACCTGCCGACAGCGGTCAGAAATCCACCACCAGCGTCACCGGCCCGTCGTTGACCAGCGACACTTCCATCTGGGCGCGGAAGCGGCCGGTCTCGACCCGGAAGTCCCTCCTCCGCAGGTCGTCCACCAGCGCCTCGATCAGCGGCGCCGCCTCCTCCGGCGGCGCGGCACGGATGAAGGACGGTCGGCGGCCGCGCTCGACCGAGCCGGCGAGGGTGAACTGGGAGACCACCAGGAAGGCGCCGCCCACCGCCGCAGTGTCGAGGTTCATCTTCCCCGCCGCGTCCTCGAAGAGGCGCAGGCCGGCGAGCTTCTCCGCCGCCGCCTTCGCCGCCGCCGGACCGTCGCCGCGCTCGACCCCGGCGAGCACCAGGAGACCGCGGCCGATGGCGCCCACGACCGCGCCGTCGACCCGCACCGACGCCGCGCTCACCCTCTGGATCACCAGTCGCACCCGATCGTCCTTTCAGAGATTTTTCCGCCGGTCCGGTGTGATAGCGTATCCGATTCAAACGCGGAGGAGAATCCACGCATGGTGAACAAAGTCATTCTGATCGGCAATCTCGGCCGGGACCCCGAAGTGCGGTCGACCCAATCGGGGCAGCCGGTCGCGAGCTTCACCCTGGCCACCAACCGGCGCTGGCGCGACAAGGCCGGCAACAAGCAAGAGGAAACGGAGTGGCACAACATCGTCGTCTGGGGCAAGCAGGCGGAGATCGCCGGGCAGTATCTGAAGAAGGGCAAGCAGATCTACCTCGAAGGCCGGCTCCAGACCCGTTCCTGGGAAGACCGCCAGAGCGGCGAGAAGAAGTACAAGACGGAGATCGTCTGCGACAACTTCCAGATGCTCGGCCAGCGCGGCGACATGGACGTGGACCGCGGCGGCGGGTCCGGCGGCGGGCCGTCCTATGACGAAGGCGGCGGTGGCGGCAACTATGGCGGCGGCGGCGGCGGCGGCTACGGCGGCGAGCCGGAGGACGACGACATTCCGTTCTAGGAATCCGGGGAAATCCGGGGGCGGGCAGCCCCCGGAAGTGCTAGACTCCCTGTCCAGATTTCCTACGGCCGGTGTCCATGCAATCACGGGAGCAGCCCCCTCCGAATCCGTCGTTCTGGAGCCGCGTCTGGCGTCCGCCGGAACCGGAGATCTCCGCGGCCGGTTTCGGCGGCGAGATCCTGGTCGCCTGGACCCGGCTGGCGCTGATCTCGATCCTCATCTACTTCCAGGTCACCGAGTACTTCCGCTCGTCGTTCGCGCAGAACCCGCGGGTCCTCCTCGCCACGGCGTGCGGCGCCCTGCTCGGCGCGCTGATGATCTTCTCGGCGACCCGCCGCCACTGGGGGCGCTCGTGGATCGGCTTCGCCAGCAGTCTGCTCGACGTCAGCTTGGTGAGCGGCGCCCTGGTGACCTTCCTCGTCCTCGGCCGGCCGCATGAGGCGACCAACAACCTCGTCATCTTCCCCGTCTACTTCCTCGCCGTCGCCGCCACCAGCCTGCGCTACGACGCGCGCATCTGCGTGATGACCGGCGCGCTCGCCGTGCTCCAGTACGCGGCCATCGCCGTCTACGCCAGCGCGCACTGGCATCTGAACGCGCCCGCGTTCGCCCCGTTCACCTACGGCGTCTTCCGCTGGAGCGACCAGCTCTGGCGGCTCGCCCAGCTCGTCGGCGCGACGATCGTCTCGGCGACCCTCGTGGTGCGCACGCGGGAGCTCCGCCTGCTGTCGACCCGCGACCGCTTCACCGGCCTGCTCAACCGCGCCGTGTTCAACGAGCAGCTCGATCGCGAGGTCGCCTTCGCCAACCGGGAGGGGACGCGCTTCGCCGTCGCCATGCTCGACATCGACCACTTCAAGAAGTTCAACGACACCTACGGCCACGCCGGCGGCGACGAAGCGTTACGGATGGTGGCGCAGACGTTGCGCCGGTCGTGCCGGGAGACCGACGTGGTGGCGCGCTATGGCGGCGAGGAGTTCGCGCTCATCCTGCCGGGGGTGCGCAGCACCCGGGCGCACGATCTGCTGGAGCGCTTCCGCCGCGAGGTGGCGGCGACGGCGATCAAGCTCTCCAGCCGCGCACGCGCGGTGTCGGTGACCATCAGCATCGGCGTCGCGAGTTGGCCGGAAGACGGCAATTCGGCGGCGGAGATCCTGGCTTGCGCCGACCGCTGCCTCTATGAAGCCAAGGAGCGCGGACGCGACCAGGTGGTCGTCCCCGCCCCCCGCCCTCCCCGCCCGGCCATCGAGCGGGAGCACGATCCGCAGGACCCGGACGGCGACGTGCTGACCTCGGCGGCGCCGCTGGTGCCGCCCGACCGGTAGCCTCACCCCCTGGCTACGCTTTGACTTCCTTCTCGATATTTTCCTGGATCTGCGCCAGCGTCTGGCGGATCGTCTCCAGCCGCTCGCCCGGACCGGACCGCATCATGGCCACGTAGTCCCGCCCGGTGCGCAGGGTGCGCAGCCGCTGGCGGTAGGTCTCCAGCCGCCGGTGGGCCTCGTGCAGGCGCTCCTCCAACGCCGGGGCCTCGAGGCGGGCCACGACCTCCGGCAGAGCCTCCAGGCCCTGGCCGAAGACGAGAACGTCACAGCCGGACGCGAAACACTGCTCCGCGCGCTGCGGGAGGTCCCCCCATTCGTCCAGCGCCTTCATCTCCAGATCGTCGGTGAACGCCACGCCGTCGAAGTGCAGGCGGCCGCGCAGCAATCCGCCGAGGATGGGTGGCGACATCGTCGCCGGCCGCTTCTCCTCGTCATAGGCGGGATAGATCGCATGGCCCACCATCACCGCGCCGGACAGCCGGATCAAAGCCTCGAACGGATCGAGGTCGGCACGCAGGGCGCCCTCCGACAGATAGACCACGGAGACCTTGAAGTGCGTGTCCTGCGCCGCGCCGCCGAGACCCGGGAAGTGCTTCAGGCACCCCCCGGCGCCGCCGGCGTGAAGGCCGCGCAGGAAGGCGCGGGCGCGCGCCGTCACATCCGCCGGCCGGGAGCCGAGATAGCGGCCGTCGAGCGCGTTGCCGGTCTCGCCGCGATTGAGGTCCGCCACCGGCGCGAAGCTCATGTCGACGTCGAACAGGCGGAGGGAATGGGCCACCCAGGTCCCCGCCTGCAGCGCCAGGCTCGGCGGGTGCGCGGCCAGCACGGCCCCGGCGGGAGCCGGCCCCACGATGTCCTTGAGCCGGTCGACCCGGCCCCCCTCGGCGTCGATCGCCAGCACCGCCTCCGGGAGCACGCGGCGCAACGCCGTCACCAGCTCCTGGAGCTGCTCCGGCTCCTTGATGTTGCGCCCGAACAGGATGATCCCTCCGGGCTGATGCTCCGCCAGGAGGGCGGAGGTGTGCGCATCCAATTCGGGACCGGGGATCCCCACGAAGACGTTGTCGGCGGCTCGCATGCAGATCGGTAGTGTAGACCAATGCGCATCATTTTACTACTTTAACGATGTCGCGCAACGGCCCGCTCCGGGACCATGATCATGCTCCGGAGAGGCGCCCGGCTCCGGCTGCTCCCTCCGGCGCCCATGGCATGGGCATGCTCGTACGCGCCCGCCCCTTCCTCCCTAGACTGGCTTTGGAGAGAGAACGACGCTCTCCCAAGGAGAGGTGAGACGTGAGCAAAGGATTCGCAGTTTTTCTGATCAGTGCTCTCTGTTCCCTGTCGGCCTGCTCGATGATTCGCGACATCCGGGACATGGACCACGAGCCGACCGAGGCCGAAAAAGTGGCGCGGCGTGCGGAAAGAGCCAAACGAGAGGAGGCGGAGGTGGCGGCCCTGGTCAAGCGGCTCGACGAAATCCCCAAGGGATGGAATTGGGAATGGCGGGGCAGCATGCTCTACTACGGCCCCCTCGCCGAGGAAGATCGCGTGCACGCGGCCTATGCCCTGGGCCATCAATACAAGGCTTATAGCGCGATCCCCGACCTGGCGGTGGCCCTCAAGGACAAGGACAAGGACGTGCGCATCAACGCGGTGTCCTCCCTCCTGGAGATGGCGGACCATGCCGCGCCGGCGCAGGCGGCGCTCAAGGAGGCCCTGAACGATCCTTACTACGCCGTGCGCCTCGACGCGGTGAGAGCCCTCCTGCTGATGGGCGTTCCCAACGCCGAGCTGATGCCGGCGCTGGTCAGCGTCACCGCGAGCCCCGATCCCTGCCAGGCGATGGACGCTGTCGACCTGCTGCTCGCGATGGGACGGAGCCCGAGGGACTTCGTCCCGGCTCTGATGACCGGGATCGTCGACCTGGAGGCAGGCCCGAGGGTCATCACCATCCTCATCGACTACGACGAGGATCCGGCCTACCTGCCGCTCCTGCTCAAGGGACTGGACAGCGCGAACGCGGTCGTCCAGGCCCAGTCCGTCATCCTGCTCGGCGATGCGACCTACGTCGGCCCCGAGGCCACCGCCGCCATCCGGAAGGCCGCCTCGAGCTGGACCGCCAGCCTCCGGGCGGCTGCGGCCCATGCGCTCGTCGTCGGAGGATATGAAGACGGAAGCCGGGGCATGGTTGCAGGCCTGGGAACCGGGGCGGCCAATGAGTCGATCGCCAAGCTCCTCAAGCTGCTGAGTAACCGCGACAAGACGGTCCGCCAAGCCGCCGCGGAGAGCCTGGGCCGGTCGAAGGACAGCTCCCCCGAAGTGATCGCCGCACTGCGCGTGGCCGCCAAGGATCGCGACGGCGACGTCGCGGCAGAGGCGGCGAAGGCGCTCGCCGCGATTCTCTCCTATTCCGGAGCCAAGGCTTCCTGACCGAGACGCCGGGCCGCAACCTACCCCGGGGGGTGTTCCAGGGCTTGCGAAAGGCTCACAGAATGACCTGAGGACATGAAATCACGGCCATGGGGGCTTGGGCCCGAAAACCATTGCCCTCGCGGATCGTAGATCAGAGAGAAGACAAGGAGAGCTCCATGAGACTCCGTCCGCTTCTTACCGTTCTCGTCCTCAGCACCGTCTGGCTGACTCTCCCCGTGGCGGCACAGGTGCAGCCGCTGGCGGCGCCCTTTCGCCTGACCTCCACCTATGACTTCGACGGGAGGGCGGACTACATCTCCTACGGCCCCCGGGTGGTGCCTCTGGCCGGCGGCGGATTCGCGGCGGCCTGGCAGTCGATCGAAGAGCACACCCGGGGAGGACCCGGATTGCATTTCGCCACGGCGCGGGCTCTCGGCCCCGCGGGCGGGCTCCTCCCGGAAAGCTTCCTCGCCTCCGGCACGCCGCCGTGGCAGGTCTGGCCGCAAAGCGCCACCGTCGCGGCGGACGGGACCGGCGGATTCCTGGCCGTCTGGGACGACACGACGGAAATCAGCGTCCAGCCGTTCGGGCCGGACGGCGCCAGCCGGCACGCGGTCTGGAACCTCGGCGGCGATCCCGGAGAGCAGGCGGTGGCGGCCGAAGTCTCCGGCATTCCCGGCAACGCCAACGGGGACTTTGCCATCGCCTGGCAGACCCAAAAACAGGACCCGCAGAGATTCGGCCTGCTGGTCCAGGTCTTCCATGCCGATGGAACCCCGGTCACCCCGAAGATCACCATCCCGGTGAGGAGACCGCGCCTGACCGGCATCGACCACCGCATCGGGATCGACCGCCAGGGCCGGTTCGTGGTGGTCTGGCGGGATGACTGGTCCCTCCGCGGCCAGATCTTCGACCGCACCGGCGTCGCCGCCGGCAGTCCGTTCACCATCGCCGACAGAACGGCGACCAAGGCGATCCCGATCTGCCTCGCGGTCGCGCCGGACGGCGGATTCGCCGTCGCCTGGGGAAATCCATCGCTCAGCCTCCGCACCTACACCGCCGCCGGCGTCTCCCTCGGTAAGACCCGCACCTTGAGCGGCAAGCTCCTCGATCTCGCCACCGACAGCCACGGCAATCTCGCCCTCGCCGCCTTGGAGTCAGACACCCAGACCTCTCGTTTGCAGATCAGCCTCTTCGACCGGCGTCTCACCCCCCAGGGCCAGGCGCTCATCCTCCACGTCGGCCCCGCCCTCACCGGCGCCCTCGCCCTCGCCGACTCCGGCCAGCTCCTGATCGTCTGGGGAGGCCGGTGGATCACCTGGCCGACGGGAGCGGAACAGGCCCCGCTCCTCGCCCAGCTCTGGCAGGTGACCCGCAGCCGCGAGTGACAGTCGGACGCGCGACAGTGACGGTCGCGCGTGCGACAGTGACAATCGTACGTGCGGCAGCGACGGTCGTGCGTGCGGCCGTGACGGTCGAACGCACGACAGTGACAGTCGGGCGTGCGGCAGTGACAGTCGAACGCACGGCAGTGACAGTCGTGCGTACGACAGTGACAGTCGTGCGTGCGACAGCGACAGTCGTGCGTGCGACAGCGACAGTCGAACGCGCGGCAGTGATGGTCGGGCGTACGACAGTGACGGTCGCACGTGCGACAGTGACAGTCGTGCGTACGGCAGTGACGGTCGGGCGCGCGGCGGTGATGGTCGAACGCGCGGCGGCGACGGTCGTGGTGCCGAGCGGGAGAGCATTCCATCCTTACTTTCCTCGGACTATACTGATCTTGGTAAGGAGAATGCCGATGGCAACCAGCACCTTGACGTCAAAAGGTCAGGTCACGGTCCCTAAAGAGGTCAGGGACCGCATGGGCTTGACCGAAGGGGACCGGCTCGAGTTCGTGTTCGACGAGCAGGGGCGTCTCATCGTTCGTCCCGAAACCACGGATCCGCTCGGACGGCTCCCGGGCTTGCTGAGGCATCTCGCACCGGAACGGCCGGTCAGCGTCGAGGAGATGCGCGAGGCGGTTCTGCGGCGCGCCAAGGAAGAAGTACGCGGCCGGGTCTCCAGGTCTTGATCCGTCTGATTAGGGTTCGTCACGGAATAACTGTCTCAATCTGGCAAAGCGGTGCGTAGAGACGACCCAGCCCACGACCACAAACCTGCCGGGGCCACCGCCGCCGGGTCGTCTCAACGGCTGTGGAATGTGACCGTCTCGTTGCCCGGGAAATCGAGCCGGAGGCGGCCTGACAAGGTTGAGACGGCCCGCCGATCATGATTCCGGAGAGGTTTGTGGTAAGGGCCTGGGCCGTCTCTACGGATCGTCGTACCGCGATCTGATCGACTTCGCTATGTGAGATATCTATCTCGTAGCGAGCCTTAGTCCTCCTCGGTAAGAATCCGCGCTCAGAGTGCTCTCGTTCGCCGAGTGTTAAGCTTCACGGCATCAACGCGAAGAGGACTGGAGAC
This sequence comes from Thermoanaerobaculia bacterium, assembly GCA_036264355.1. GTDB lineage: Bacteria > Acidobacteriota > Thermoanaerobaculia > Multivoradales > UBA5704 > UBA5704. The sequence goes on along the minus strand of DATARD010000340.1, from coordinate 3,049 downwards.
TCTGCCCGATGCCGGACCAGTTCGACGTCTTCTTGAGCCATAACAGCCAGGACAAGCCGGCCGTCGAGGGCGTCGCCGCACGCCTCCGCGGCCGGGGATTGACCGTCTGGCTGGACAGGGACGAGCTACGCCCGGGCCTGCCGTGGCAGGAGGGGCTCGAAGCGGGGATTCTCGCCTCGCGGTCCGTCGCCGTGTTTATCGGAGCCGGCGGCCTGGGCGCCTGGGAAGGGCCGGAGATGCGGGCCTTCATCGACCGCTCGCGGCGCGAGAGCATTCCGGTGATCCCGGTCCTGCTTCCCGGCTGTCCGAATTCTCCCCAGCTCCCTCTGTTCCTGCAGGCCTTCACCTGGGTGGATCTCCGCACAGGGGTGGACGAGGCCGGATTGGCGAAGCTGGCCTGGGGCATCACCGGCGTCTCGTCCAACCCTCCGAGGATCCCTTTCCAGGAAACGCCGCCAGCCTCCCGCCACCATCTCCCCTTCCCGTCTCTCGGTCCTCTCTTCCAAGGCCGCGAGGCGATGCTGGCGCGGCTGCGTGAGGCGTTGGTCCGGACGCCCGCCGGCCGGGCCACGGCCATCGCAGGCAAGGCGGTGCATGGCCTGGGTGGCGTGGGCAAGACGCGGCTCGCCGTCGAATACGCCTGGAAACACGCAGCCGACTACACAGCCGCGCTCTTCGTCGCTGCGCCGTCGCCGGCCGATCTGCGGCGCAACCTGGCGGCGCTCTGCGGCAGGTCCGGGCTGGACCTGCCGGAACAGGAGGCGCCGGAAGAAGAGGTCCGCGAGGCCGCCGTCCTGCGCTGGCTCACCGGGCACCCGGGATGGCTGCTCATCCTCGACAACGTCGACTCCGAAGACGCCGCGGCGGCGGTGGATGGCCTCGTGGCTCACCTCTCCGGCGGGCATGTCCTCTTGACCGGCCGGCTCGCTCGGTGGAGCGCCGAGATCGAGGCGATCGAGCTCGACGTGCTGACCGAAGCCGCCGCCGTCCGCTTCCTGCTGGCGCGCACCCAGAAGAGCCGCAGAAAGACCAAGACCGACAAGGCCGACGCCGCCGCGCTCGCGCACGAGCTCGGCTGTCTGCCTCTCGCCCTCGAACAGGCCGGCGCGTATATCGCCGAGCGCCGCCTGACCCTTGCCGCCTACCGCAACGAATGGCACGCGCACCACGACCGGGTCCTCACCTGGTTCGATTCGCGGGTGAGCCACTACCCGGCGAGCGTCGCCGTCACCTGGCAGACCTCCTTCGACCGTCTCGCCGCCCCGGCCCGGCGCCTGCTCGAACGTCTCGCCTGGCTGGCTCCCGACCCGATCCCCGAATCGCTCCTCGACGTGCCCGTACCCGATCCCGCCGAGCCGGACCCCGACCCGCACGCCGCCCTCGCCCAGCTCGCGACCTGGTCGCTGGTGACCCGCGCCGCCGAAACGCCCACCTTCACGGTCCACCGCCTGGTGCAGGATGTCACCCGCCGCAGCCTGGGAGACGATCCCGCGATCGTTCCACTGGTCGAAGCCCTCCGCTGGGTGAATGCCGCTTTCGAAGGAGAGCCCCAAGACGCCCGTACCTGGCCCGTCCTCGACCCTCTCGAGCCCCATGCACGCGCTGTCGTCACATACGCGGACGACGCCGGCATTGCTGAGCCCACTGCAGGGCTGATGAACAATTTGGGCCAACTCCTCGACGCCAAGGCTCGCCTCGCCGAGGCCGAGCCTCTGATGCGACGCGCACTCGACATCGACGAAAAGAGCTTCGGACACGAGCACCCAGACGTCGCCATAGACCTCAACAACCTGGCCCAGTTGCTCCAGGCCACCAACCGCCTCGCAGAGGCCGAGCCGCTGATGGAGAGGGTAGTGGCGATCTTAGAAAAGAGTCTTGGTGCCGATCATCCAAAAGTCGCCACTGCTCTCAACAACCTGGCCCAGTTGCTCCAGGACACCAACCGCCTCGCCGAGGCCGAGCCGCTAATGCGGCGCGCCCTCGACATCGACGAAAAGAGCTTCGGGAGCGAGCATCCAGACATCGCCAGAGACCTCAACAACCTGGCCCGGTTGCTCCACGCCACCAACCGCTTCGCCGAGGCCGAGCCGCTGATACGGCGCGCCCTCGACATCGACGAAAAGAGCTTCGGACTCCTGCACCCAGACGTCGCCAGAGACCTCAACAACCTGGCCCTTTTGCTCAAGGCCACCAACCGCCTCGCCGAGGCCGAGCCGCTGATGCGGCGTGCCCTCGACATCGACGAAAAGAGCTTCGGACACCTGCACCCAAGAGTCGCTAGAGACCTCAACAACCTGGCCCGGTTGCTCCAGGCCACCAACCGCCTCGCCGAGGCCGAGCCGCTGATGCGGCGCGTTCTGGTCGTCTTCCTCGACTTTACGCGCCGCACCGGGCATGAGCACCCGCATCTGCGAGCGGCGTTCGGCAACTACCGAGGCCTGCTCCGCGCGATGGGCAAGACGGACGCCGAGATCGAGGCGGCGATCGAAGCGCTCCGGCGGCCTTTTGGCCCGTAAGGGTGTGTCGCACAAGGCCGCCCGACCCGAACCGGCTGACGTCGGCTCCGCTCGGGAGACGGGGACTTCGACTTGGGGGAAGGGGACAAAAGGCGGTGCGAGTTGCCAACGGAGAATACCGCAGTTATCATCATCCGCACCTCGCGGACCTCTCCTGGCGATCCTTTCTTCATGCGAACCAAGCTTCTTGCCCAGATTCTCCAAGGGACCTCGGATAAGAACATTCCATTCGACTCCTTGTGCGGTCTGCTCCGTGAGTTGGGCTTTGACCCAAGGGTCAAAGGGAGTCATCATGTCTTCAGCAAAGAGGGCGTCGCCGAGATCCTGAACATTCAACCCAAGGGTGCGAAAGCCAAACCCTATCAGGTCCAACAAGTGCGGAAGGTCATTTTGAAGTACCACCTGGCAGGAGAAGAAGATGACTGAGCCACGGTACGAAGTAATCATCTACTGGAGTGACGAGGATCAAGCCTTCATCGCCGAGGTGCCGGAGCTGCCGGGGTGCGCAGCCGACGGGCCGACCTACCAGGAAG
>DATARD010000324.1:0-3853 GCA_036264355.1 Thermoanaerobaculia bacterium | reverse complement strand
CGACCATGTCCGAGGCGGGGCTCCCGAAGACGAGCACCCGCCCGTCGGCGCTGAGCGCCGTCATGTTGTAGACCGGGGCGTTGGCGGCGGTGGCCGGCGAGGCGGCGGTGTGGCTCGCCAACTCGATCTTGCCGGTGCCGCGGTCGTAGAGGTAGAAGTCGTAGCCGCCGTTCGTGTCGGTGATGCCGGAAGCGAAGTCGGTGGCCGAGGTCTGGATCGTGGAGGCCATTCCGTCGTCGCTGAGCGCCCAGACGGCGGTGAAACCGCCGGGCGTCCTGCCAGGATCACCGCTCTTCGTCGCCAGCAGGGAGACGGTGCCGGTGGTGTTGTCGTACAGAAAGGCGTCGTAGTCGACGTTCAAGTCGAAGACACCCGGGGCCAGGTCGCCCGCGGTGCTCGAAAAGGCGAGCCAGTGGCCGTCCGGGGTGAGGTGCGGAAAGATCGAGTTGCCGCTCGCGGCCCGGGCCGGAGGGAGGGCGGCGCGGCTGACCAGGGTGTTGACGCCGGTGGTGCGGTCCCAGAGGAAGACGTCCTCCGCTCCGTTGTCGTCCGGGACGGAGGTGAGGTCGGAAGCGGTCGACGCGTAGGCCACCCAGCGGCCGTCGGAGCTGATCTGGAGAGGCAAGGTGTGAGCGGTGCCGTTGCCCGCCTGCGTCGGGGAGCCCACCGCGTGACTCACCAGGGTCGTGGTGTCGGTGAGCCGGTCCCAGAGGAAGACGTCGAGCCCACCGTTGGTGTCGGTCTGGCCCGCCACCAGATTGGTGGCGGCGCTGTAGTAGGCGACGTAATGGCCGTCGCCGCTCATCACCACCCCTTGCGCCGCGGCAATGGCCGGATTCGGGGAGCCCGCGATGTGGCTGACCAGGGTGAACGCGTCAGCTTGGCGATCGTAGAGCACGATCATGTTCGACGATCCTCCGAACTGAGGGACAATCGCCACGAAGCGGCCGTCGTCGTTCAAAGCGGCACCAATGCAGGGGCCCCCTCCCGAGGTATGGTTCAGGGAGAGAAGCGTCGTCGTCTCGGTGACGCGGTCATAGAGGAAGGCGGCCGACGGGGACGCCGCTCCCTGGCCGGGAATGAGGTCGCCGGCGTCGCTCAGGAAGACGATCCAGCGGCCGTCGCGGCTGATCACCGGAGAAATCGACTTCCGGTTCCCAGCAGTGACCGGAGAGGCGGCGTTGTGGCTCACCAGAGTGGTGGTGCCGGTGGACCGGTCGAACAGAAAGACGTCTTGCGTTGCGGTGGGGTCGATCTGGCCGGGGACCAGCGTGCTCGATTGGCTGGAGTAGACGGCGTAGCGGCCGTCCGCGCTGATCTGGGGCGCGGAATAAAAGATCCCCGGAGACGGCGTGACCGAGCCGCCACCGGCGCGGTTGGGGTCGAGAAGCTGGAGTTGGGCGGCGCGGACCGGCAGGACGGCGAAGAGAAGAGCCACGACAACGGCAGAGGTGATCCTCATGGCAAAACCTCCCGGCAAGTGGTACTTGTTCAGCTCTCAACGCGAACCAACAATGCTGTTGAAGCATAAACCGGTACCGGGCACGCGTGCAAGCCCGTTCCAACCTCGATGCCGGTCAACCACCCCTGAAACATTTCGTTCCTACCCCAAGGGACGGTACAGCCGGGCATCCCCGAGGGTATAGTCCCGGTCGTGCCAAGCCCCGCGTCCCTCCGCTTCGAAAACATCCGCCGCCGCTTTGGGCGTCTGGCGGTGTTGGAAGGCGTGTCGGGCGAGGTGGCGAGCGGCGGCGCGTTGCTGGTGACCGGCCCGAACGGCTCGGGCAAGAGCACGCTGCTGCGCTGTCTGGCGGGTCTGCTGATGCCGGAGGCGGGTAACATCCACTATTCGGAGGGCAACGGGCCGCTCGACATCGTCGAGCGCCGTCTGCGGGTGGGGTTCATCTCGCCCGACCTCTCCTTCTACGGCGAGCTGACCGTCGTGGAGAACCTGGCTTTCTTCGCCAGGCTCCGCCGCGCCGAGCTGGCGCGGGGGCTGGAGGTGCTCGACCGCCTCAGCCTGCCGACCGACCGCCTGGCCGCCAATCTGTCCTCGGGGATGCGGCAGCGGTTGCGCTGGGGGTGGGCCTTGATGCACCGGCCGCGTCTCCTGCTTCTCGACGAGCCGTTCCAGAACCTCGACGCGGCCGGCGAGCGGATCACCCGCGAGCTGCTGAACGAGCATCTGACTGGCGGGGAGGCGTCCGGCCTCGCCGTCGTCGCCAACCCCAGCTCTGTGGAGATCGACCTTGTCTCTGGACGCCTCGACCTGGGTCGCTGAGGCGGTGGCGGTGTTCGCCAAGGAGTGGCGGTGCGAGCTGCGCACCCGCTACGCCCTCTCGACGCTCTTCCTGTTCGCGTTCACGACGCTGGTGGTGGTGAGCGTCTTCCTCGGCCCTCTGGGCGTCGGCAAGTCGCAGGGCACGGCGGTGCTGCCGGTGCTCTTCTGGATCATCCTCCTCTTCTCGGTCGCCGCCGGATTGCCGCGCGTCTTCGTGCAGGAGGAGGAGAGCCAGACGGCGATCGCCCTGCGCCTCGCGGCGACCCCCTCGGCCCTGTTCTGCGGCAAGCTCTCCTACGGCCTCACCGTGATCTTCGCCCTCGAAGCGCTGATCACTCCGATCTACCTGGCGATCATGGGCTTGAACGTGCGCGCTCCCGGACTGCTGATCGCGACCCTCGCTGTTGCCGGCTACGGCCTCGCGGGCGGGAGCACGCTGGTGGCGGCGATCATCGCGCAGGCGCACAGCAAGGGGACGCTCTTCGCCGTCATGGCGTTCCCCGTTCTCCTGCCGCTCCTCCTGCTGGCGATCGAGCTGACCCGCAACGCGCTCGGCGGCGAGCCGGCCGGTGTGGCCCTCTTCCAGCTCCTCCTGTATGATGGCTCGGTCACCATAGCCGGACTGATGCTCTTTCCTGCCGTTTGGAACCCTTGACGCGAGGACGCTATGGCCAACACCCTGAAGAAGACCCTCCCCTGGCTGCTCTGGATCTGGATCGCGGCGGTGATCCTCGGCGCGTTCCTGTACGCCCCGGCGGCCGTCGGCTTCCGTGGATCGAGCCGCATCCTCTTCTTCCACGTGCCGATGGCCTGGGTCTCGTTCCTGGCCTTCCTGACCGCCGGCGTGCAGAGCCTGCGCTATCTCTATGGCGGGCGCGACCGGCGCCTCGACCGTTCGGCCGCCGCGGCGGTCGAGCTCGGTCTCGCGTTCGGCGTCCTCGCCACGGTCACCGGCGCGATGTGGGCGAAGGTGATGTGGGGCGCCTACTGGAACTGGGACCCGCGGCAGACCTCGATCCTCGTCGCCCTGCTCTTCTACGCCGCCTACCTGGCGCTGCGAGCGGCGATCGAGGACGGCGAGATCCGCGCCCGCCTGGCCGGCGCCTACGCCGTGCTCGGCCTGGTGGTCGCGCCGTTCCTCTACTTCGTGATGCCGCGGATGGCCGAGTTCACCCTGCACCCGGAGCCGGTGGTCAACAGCGCGGGCAAGGTGGACATGGACGGCAAGATGGTGCTGGTGCTGATGGCCAGCCTGGTCGGTTTCACCGTGCTCTTCTACTGGATGCACAACCTGTGCTGCCGGATCCAGGAACTTGCGGACCGGACGACGCGCTCTCGGGGGTACACAGCACCATGAATAGTAGCGGCGGAGTGGCAGACGTCGGCAACATCAACTACTGGATCCTGGGAGTCAACCTGATCATCTGGACCGGGATCTTTCTGTACCTGCTCCACCTCAACCGCAAGCTGCGGGATTTGGAGAAAGACCAATGAAGACCAAACCGCTCTATCTGCTCGGCGTCGTGCTGCTCCTCGGCTTCGCCGGCTTCTCCCTGTCGTCCTTCAAGGAGA
>DATARD010000318.1:0-22817 GCA_036264355.1 Thermoanaerobaculia bacterium | reverse complement strand
CCGGCCGCAGCAGTTCTCGGAGGCGAACCCGCCCAGCATCGCCGGCAACACCGCCTGGGCCGACAGCCTGTCGCGCCGCAAGGTCATCCTCGACGACGACAACAACGCGCAGGAGTGGTACCTGACGTCGTCCACCCCGCCCGGGCCGGCGGACGGCCTCCAGTACGTCTACTACCCGCGCGCCAACGGCGGCTTCTCGGTGGGCACCCAGGGAGTCGACTTCTTCCGCGGCGGCGACCTGGTCAACGGGCTCACCGGGGTCCTGCACTGGTCGTTCCCCGGCTTCGGCGCCGCCACCTGGCGCATCCGTCCCACCGCCGCCAATCCGACGACCTTCACCGTCGCCAACCCGCGCCCGGTGACGCCGCCGAACGTAGGCGGCGCCATCCATGTGGTGGGTATGAACCTCCTCAACTACTTCACCACCATCGACACCACCGCGAGCAACTCGGTGGGGCCGTGCGGTCCGTCGGGCGGCCAGGACTGCCGCGGCGCCGACAGCGTCGCCGAGCTCAACCGCCAGCGCGAGCGGGCGTCGATCGTGGTCTGCACGTTGAACGCCGACGTCTACTCCTTCATGGAGCTCGAGAACACCACCCCGAGCGACACCATCAACGACCTCCTGGGCGCCATCAACGCCCGTTGCGGCGGCGCGCACCCCTACGCCTTCGTGAACACCGGCGGCACCCTGGGCACCGACGCGATCCGCGTGCAGCAGATCTACCGCACCGGCATCGTGTCGCCGGTCGGTTCGCCGCTCGTCGACCTCGATCCGATCCACAACCGGCCGCCCACGGCGCAGACGTACGACGTCGTCGACGCGGCGAACCCGGCCTTCGGCCAGCGGTTCACGGTGATCGCCAACCACTTCAAGTCGAAGGGGAGCTGCCCCGGATCCGGCCCGGACACGGATCAGAACGATGGCCAGAGCTGCTGGAACGCGACGCGCACGCAACAGGCGACGCGACTGTTGACCTGGATCAACGGCACGGTGGTGCCGGCCGCCGGCGATCCCGACGTCCTGCTCCTCGGCGACTTCAACTCCTACGCCAAGGAAGATCCGGTCACCACGCTGAACGGCGGGGGCTACACCGACCTCGAGACCTTCTTCCACGGCGCGAACGCCTATTCCTACCTCTTCGACGGCCAACTGGGGCACCTCGACTACGGCTTCGCCAACACGTCGCTGCTGCCGCAGGTCACCGGCGCCGACGCCTGGCACATCAACGCCGACGAGGTGGACCTGTTCGACTACAACGACGAGGTCGCGGATGCGGGTGAAGCCTCCTTCGAAGAGAAGCCCGACGGCTCCGCTCTCACGCCGCCGCGGGTGGTGTTCGCACCCGGCACGCCGTACCGCGCCTCCGACCACGATCCGGTGCTCGTGGGTCTCTTCCCGGTGGCCGATCTGTCGATCAGCAAGACCGATGGGGTCACCACGGCAACGCCGGGCGGCTCGGTGACCTACACGATCACCGCCTCCAACGCCGGTCCGAGCAACGCGTCGGCGGCGACGGTGGCGGACACGTTCCCGGCCTCGCTCACCTGCACGTGGACGTGCGTCGGCGCGGGTGGCGGCACGTGCACGGCCTCCGGCTCGGGCAACATCAACGACACCGACAACCTGCCGGCCGGCGGCAGCGTGACCTACACCGCGAGCTGCACCATCAGCGCCTCCGCGACCGGCTCGCTGAGCAACACGGCCACGGTGAGCAGCTCGGTGAGCGATTCCAACCCGGCGAACAACAGCGCGACCGACACCGATACGCTGTCGCCGCAGGCGGACCTGGCGATCACCAAGACGGACGGGGTCACCACGGCGACGCCTGGCGGCTCGGTGACCTACACGATCACGGCCTCGAATTCCGGACCGAGCAACGCGCCGGGGAGCACCGTGAGCGACACCTTCCCGGCTTCCTTGACCTGCACCTGGACCTGCGTGGGCGCGGGCGGCGGCACCTGCACGGCCTCCGGCTCGGGCAACATCAATGACACGGTGAACCTGCCGGCCAGCGGCAGCGTGACCTATACCGCGAGCTGCACGGTCTCGGCTTCGGCCACCGGTACGCTCTCTAACACGGCGACCGTAGCGGCGCCCGCCGGAGTGACCGATCCGACACCGGGCAACAACTCGGCCACCGACAGCGACACGCTGTCGCCGCAGGCGGATCTCTCGGTCACCAAGGTCGACACGCCGGACCCGGTGGTCGCCGGCAACAACATCACCTACACCATCACGGTGAACAACGCCGGTCCGAGCAACGCGGCGTCGGCGTCGCTCTCCGACCCGCTGCCGGCCGGCACGACCTTCGTCTCTCTCGCCTCGCCGAGCGGCTGGACGTGCACCTCTCTGTCGGTCGGCTCCAACGACCCGGTCGGCTGCTTCGCCGACACCTCTCTGGCGCCGGGCAGCGCGGTCTTCACCCTCGTCGTCGCCGTCGCTCCCACGGTGACCGAAGGCACGGTGATCTCCAACACGGCGACCGCCTCGTCCACCACCTCCGACCCGAACCCGGGCAACGAGAGCGGCACGGCCACCACCACCGTCATGTTCTCGAACGGCAACTACTACACCCTGATCCCCTGCCGTCTCCTCGACACCCGCTCCGGAAGCCCCCTGGTCTCCGGTGCCGCCGACACGGTCACCGTGCAGGGCTCCTGTGGCATCCCGGCCTCGGCGCGAGGGGTGGCACTCAGCATCACCGTCGTCCACCCGACGGCCTCGGGCTACCTGACTCTCTACCCGGCGGACCAGCCGGCGCCGCTCGCCAGCACGATCAACTTCTCCTTCAACCAGGTTCTGGCCAACAACGCCATCGTCCGGTTCAGCACCGACGGCAAGATCAAGATCCTTCCCTTTGTCGGAGGGAGTGGCTCGGTTCACGTGGTGATCGACGTGATGGGTTACTTCGACTAGCAGGAGAGAACATCCAGGCAAACGGCGCCGCCAACCCGCGGCGCCGTTTTTGTTTTCGGGGGACTTCTGGATCAGGACGCGAGCGCGCGGTCGAGGAAATCCGCCAGGCGGTATCCCGCGAGAGCGATCCGCGGCTCGACGGTGCGGAAGGCGCGCCGGCGATACCGGCGCGAAGGCTCGTGGCCGGGGACGACGCCCGGATAGACGCTGGTCTTGCTCGTCTCGTAACCAGCTTGCACCCAGTCTTCGAAGCGTCCGGCGGCGAGACGGCGGCGCAAAGAAGGCGCCGGGAAGCGATGCTCGAAGCTGTGGGCGACGCGGCTCACATACGCCTCCTGGCTCTCGGAGGCTCCCTTCGGATACCTCTTGCTGACGAGCTGATCCCAATACCAGTGCAGACTCTCCTGGTCGGTGATCTTGACCAGGTTGCCTCCCTGATCGCCCTGCGGCAGATCCGCGGTGACCCGCGCGCTGGAGTGCAGAGGCTGATGGATGTCACCGACGAGATGGAGAACCCAGGCGAGGTCGATCGCCCGCTCGGCAGCCGGCCGGCTGGTATCGCCCAGGGTGTGCTCATAGTGCTGGAGCCGCTCGACCACGTTCTCGGGATCCGGCGCCAGGTCCGTGCGGTCCCGCGCTGTGCCGTGCGGTCCCTGCTCCCAGAAGTGATTGATGTAGTGCCACTTGCCGTGGTGGTACTTCTCCAGCCGCGCCGGGACATTCTTGTCGCGCACGATGTCGGGCCAGGTGCTGGCCAGCTCGAAGAGCTGCCGCTCCCGCGCCGCCTGCGGACCGTCCGCCGGCAACAGGCTCGCCAGATCGGCATCCGGCGGCGCCGCTTCGAGGAGCGCAATCGCCTTCGCCCGCGTCTCCGGCTTCATGGCATCCCAAGCGATCCGCGCGATCACCTCGTGGCCGGTGGCATCCCAGGCGCGGACGGGCAGGGGGAAAAGGAGCGCACAGGCTCCCAGAGAGAGGATGAATCTCTTCACTTCGGTCGTCCATTTCATGGCGAAAAGTGTACAACCCCGCCCCGCCGTTCTCTCAAATCCCCGAACAATGCCCCGACGTCGCGCTCCGGTGCCGCAACAAAGGCAGGGGAGATCACGCTTTTCGGTCGTTTGCTGCAACGTCTCGCGCTGCGGAAACGATGTCTCTCCCCGGTCTTCCAGATCCCCGACTCCTGCTGCAACGCTCCGGTCAGGCGTGGGCGGCTTCGCGGACTTTGCTGCAGCGTTCCGCCGTTTGCCGCAATGTAAGCAGGCGAAACGCTGGCGGAAGTTTTATTTTTCTCCAGATAAGCTTCTCTTGCTGCAACGTAAGCTTACCTTGCAGCAAGCGAAGCTTGTTGTGCCGCAAAGCAAGCTTGTGTTGCGGCATCGCGAGGTTATATGATGCAATGTGCCGCGATCATGCTGCGAAGTAACTTCGCATTGCGGCATAACGGCGTCATTGTGCATCACGGCAACTTCATTTTGATGCATAATTGAGATATATTGCAGCAAATAATCTGCATTTCGCATCAGCCATAGTCCATTTGCCGTGTAGTAAGCTTGTGTCGCAGCAAGTTTTTATCCTGTACCTCCATTCTGCGGCATTTTGCTGCATCGCCTCTCGATGCTGCAGCAAACGAAGCAGGGCTGCGGCAAAATAGCCTGCATCTGCAGCATTGTCACGGTACATTGCGGCACCCCTGCCTCCCTGCCCGCACAGTCGTCTTGCCTTGAGCGTGTTGCGGGAGATGCCGAGACGGCGGCTGGCTTCGCTGAGATTGCCGAAGGCGATTTTGGCCACCTGGCAATATGTCGATTTGTCTTCCCTGAATTTCTTCGTTAAGTTGGCCTTCGCCAGACTAAAACCAGGGGAGGATCCGATGCCAGTCCAGCCCACCTATCCCGGCGTCTACATCGAGGAGATTCCCAGCGGAGTGCGCACCATCAGCGGGGTGGCGACCTCGGTGGCCGCCTTCATCGGGCAATTCCGGCGCGGCCCGCTGGACCAGCCGGTCCAGCTCTTCAACCTCGGCGACTTCGAGCGCGAGCTCGGCGGCTTGCTGACGGACAGCGAGGCGAGCTACGCGATCCAGCAGTTCTTCTTGAACGGAGGGACGGAGGCCTGGGCGGTCCGCGTGGCGGGAGGAAACTCCGCCCTGCCAGCGAGCGTGACGATCAAGGGAGACGATGGCACGGATGCGCTGACCGTAACGGCGGTCAGCCCGGGTGTATGGGGGAACGACCTGCGGGTCGCCATCGATCACGTCGATCCCAAGCTGCCGACGGATCAATTCTTCAACCTGACGGTGTCCGAAGTGAGCGCCGGAGGCCGGACGGAAGTTTTTCGCAATCTGTCGATGAAGAGCACGGATCCCAGCTTCGTGGACACAGTCGTCAATGCCGGCTCGAAGCTGGTTCAGGTGGGTGTCGTATCGGGGGCGACAAAGCTTCCGGTGCAGAACGGCACGGTGTCGGGCGATCTCCCGGCCCAGCTCAGCATGGCGACCTCTCCTCCCTCATCTCCCCAGTTGAATGTCACGATCGGCACTTCCGGGCCGTTTAAGGCGACGCTGGCAGGGGCTCCCACCACACTGTCCGAGGCGCGCTCGTTCCTGGAATCAGCCATCCGCGCCGCGAGTCCGGCGGACCCGGCCTTCGCCGGAGCGACGGTCCAGGTCGTGGCGAAGAAGAATCTGAGAATTCTTGCCGGCCCGACGGATGCGGGCGCGAAGGTGACATTCACGGCGGCCACGAGCCCTCCGGACAACACCCTCTCCGCGCTGCAGTTGGGCGGCGTGATTCCGAACGTCCAGCTTTATGGCCTCGCCAACGGCAGTGACGGCACTGCGCCAGACGGCACTGCCTTCATTGGTGACCTCAATACGAAGAAGGGGATCTACGCTCTGGAGAATGTCGACCTCTTCAACATCCTGTGTATTCCTGAAGCGGCCAAAGGTCTCGACGAGAACACGGCAAATTCGGTGATGGCCACGGCGATCGCCTACTGCGAAAAACGCCGCGCGATGTTTCTGATGGACACGCCGGACAAGAAGACCTCGGTGCAGGACATCAAGGAATGGCTCGCCGGTAACGGCATCTCGCCCAGCAAGAACGCGGCCCTCTACTTCCCGCGCGTGCAGGTCGGCGATCCACTGAACGGATTCGCGCTGCGCTCCTTCGGCGCGAGCGGCACCATCGCCGGCCTCTATGCGCGCATCGACGCCTCGCGCGGCGTCTGGAAGGCGCCCGCCGGCACCGAGGCGACGCTGACCAACGTCCAGGCGCTGGACGCCAAGCTGAGCGATGCCGAGAACGGCGCGCTCAACCCGCTGGCGATCAACACTCTGCGGAATTTCCCCGTCTACGGCAACGTCTGCTGGGGAGCACGCACCCTGATGGGGGCCGATCAGATCGCCTCCGAATGGAAATACGTCCCCGTCCGCCGTCTCGCCCTCTTCCTGGAGGAGAGCCTCTACCGTGGCACGCAATGGGTGGTGTTCGAGCCCAACGATGAGCCGCTGTGGGCGCAGATCCGCCTCAACATCGGCGCCTTCATGCATACCCTTTTCCGCCAGGGCGCGTTCCAGGGCAAGTCCCCGCGCGACGCCTACCTGGTCAAGTGCGACTCGGAGACGACGACCCAGGACGACATCAACCGCGGCGTGGTCAACATCCTCGTCGGCTTCGCGCCGCTCAAGCCCGCGGAATTCGTGATCCTCCAGATTCAGCAGCTCGCCGGCCAGATCCAGACCTAGAGGGGGAAGAGTCATGGCGCAGTTCACGGCAAATGCCAATCGGTTCGATCCATACAAGAACTTCAAGTTCCGCGTGAAGTGGGACGGCCGCTATGTCGCCGGCATCAGCAAAGCGGGTGCTTTGAAGCGCACCACGACACCGATCAAGCACCGCGAGGGAGGAGATCCCAGCTCCACGCGCCTGTCGCCCGGACAGACCGAATATACGGCGATCACCCTGGAGCGCGGTGTCACGCATGACAAGGAATTCGAGCAGTGGGCGAATAAGGTGTGGAACTATGGCTCGGGCCTGGGCGCCGAGGTGTCGCTGAAAGATTTCCGCAAGGACATCCTGATCGAGCTGTTGAACGAGGCCGGCCAGGTGGCTGTCGTCTACAAGGTTTACCGTTGCTGGGTGTCCGAGTTCCAGGCGCTGCCTGATCTGGACGCCAGCGCGAACGCGGTCGCCATTCAGAGCATCAAGCTGGAGAATGAGGGCTGGGAAAGGGATGTCGAGGTGGGCGAGCCGACGGAGCCCTCCTTCCTGGAGCCGCAATAAGCCGTGCGTCCGCTGACGCCGGCCGACGTGTTCGACCTGTGCGACCGGGGGGAGGGCTACGGTCCTTCGACCCGCGCTCTGCTTCTGCTTGGCGCGGCCAGCCCGGACGCAAGCTGGGACGAGCTCGCGGAGCTGCCGTTGGGAGAGCGGGACCGCCGCCTGCTGCGCCTGCGGGCCGCTACGCTCGGGCCCCGCCTCGAAGCCCAGGCCCGGTGCCCGGCCTGCAAGGAGACGGCCGAAGTCGATCTCGACACGGCGGAGCTGCTGGCCACCGGCGAGGCCGTGCCCGAGCTCGAGCTGCGCCGGGATGATCTGCGTGTGCGTGTGCGCCCGGTGATGAGCCGCGATCTCCTGGCGGCGGAGGTTTGCGACGGGGTGGAGGAGGTCCGCCGCCGCATCGCCGAGCGCTGCCTGCTCGCCGCCTGGCGGAGTGAAGAGCCGGTGGACCCCGCGGATCTCGCGCCGTGGGAGCTGGACCTGGTGGCCGAGGCTCTGGCCGCGGCGGACTCCGGAGCGGAGCTGCTGCTGGACCTGAGCTGTCCGTCGTGCGGGCAGGGTTGGCAGGAGCTGCTCGACGTCGCCGCGTTCTTCTGGGCCGAGCTTGAACGGCGGTCGAGCCGCGTCGTCCTCGAGATCCACCTCCTGGCGCGGGCCTACGGCTGGCGCGAGTCCGATGTGCTGGCGGTGAGCCCACGCCGGCGGCGGCAATATCTGGAGCTGCTCGGCACATGAGCGACTTCCTCACCCGCCTCGCCGGACGCATCCTGGGGACCGCACCCGTCCTGAAGCCCTGGACGCCGTCGCGCTTCGAGGCCGCGCCCGGGCTCGATCTGGTGGAGAAGGCGCCGGCTGATCCCGACTTCGTGCCCCTGGGCAGCGTTCGTGCTGAGGATGTTTCGCACGCCGAGCCGTTGGGGCCTCACCCCCCCTTCCCCCCTCTCCCATTGCCCTCCCGTCCGCCGGGAGAGGGGGGAAGGGCACGTCGCGGTGCCCGCGACGAACCGGGCCGTCATCCTGAGAGCGAGCCGCGCGAGTTGGAAGGATCTGGGCGGGCGGAGCTTTCCGTCCCCCAGATCCTTCAGGTCGCCGAGGCTCCCCGCAGGATGACTTCGAAGAGACACGGTACTGAATCCGGACCGGTTCCAGAGGTCGAACCGAGCCGTCATCCTGAGAGCGAGCCGCGCGAGCCGGAAGGATCTGGGCGGGCGGAGCTTCCCAGCCTCCAGATCCTTCAGGTCGCCGAGGCTCCCCGCAGGATGACAGCGAGGAGCCGGGGACCCGAAGCCGGACCACCGCCCGTGCAGAGGGCGAGAGAGCCTCGCGGCATCGAAGACGTGGGTGGCGGAGCCCCTCTCCCGGTGGAAGGGAGGGCGATGGGAGAGGGGTCGGGGGTGAGGTCCCGCGGCGGCGACGTTCGTAACACCCTCGACGAGCTCGCGACGATCGCAGAGACGCCGAGGCCGGCGCCATCGTCCTCGGCTCCCGCGCCCGGCGAACCACTTCCTCAATCTGCTCCTCTCCTTCCTGCTGAGGAGTTCAGCTTGACGCCACGCTTTGCGCACCGGGAAGACGCCGGCGGGCCACGGCAGGATTTCTCTCCGGCGGCGTGGACCGCGGATGATCGAGCTGAGCCCGAGCCCACGATCGAGATCACCATCGGCCGCATCGAAGTGAAAGCGCCGCCGCCGCCGCCGGCTCCCCGGCCACGTCCGGCGCGCCCGGGGCCGCGGGTCAGCCTCAACGAATACCTCCGCCGGCGGAGGGAAGGGCGGTGAGCAACTACCTGGCGGTCGCCACGGTGAGCGCTGTCCTGCGCAGCTTCTTGCAGACGGTCGTCTCGAAGGCCACCTCGCCGGGGCTCGATATCGACGTGGCCACCGGCCGGCCGGAAGCGTCGCCGCCCGCCGATGGCAAGGCGCGGGTCAGCCTCTTCCTCTATCAGGTGACCCCCAACGCCGCCTGGCGCAACGCCGACCTGCCCACACGCCGATCCGACGGCACCGTCGTGCAGCGGCCGCAGGCGGCGATCGACCTCCACTACCTGATCTCCTTCGCGGGCGACGAGAGCAAACAGGTGCCGGAGCGCATGCTCGGAGCCATTCTGCCGTCCCTCCACGCGCAGCCGATCCTCAGCCGGGATTTGATTCGCAATTTCATCCTCAGCGCCGGCCTGATCTATCTCGCGGACTCCGATCTCGCGGATCAAGCCGAGCTGGTGCGGCTCATGCCGCTTTCTCTCACCGTCGATGAGCTGTCAAAGCTCTGGTCGGTCTTCTTCCAGTTCCCCTATCGCCTGTCGGTGGCCTTGCAAGCCTCCGTGGTACTACTCGACGTGGACGTGCCGGTGGAGCGGGCCTTGCCGGTGGTGAGCCGCCACGTCGAGGCCAAGCCACTCCCGGAGAGCAGCCCGATCCCCTCGGGAGGTCCCGTCCGGCCCGTCATCACCGTCGGGGTTCCTTCTGTCAGCGGTGCAGGCCGAACGCTTCCGGTGACCGTCACACCCGCGGTGGGAAGCGGCCAGCAAGCGCTTCTGCTCCTCAACGAGCACTTCGGCCCGCGCTCCTTCGCCGTGCCGGCGCCCCCGCGCACCGCCGCGGTCAGCGTCCTGGTGTTTCCGCTGCCGGCTCAAGCTGCGGGCGCCACCTATCTGGTGCGGGTCGAAGTGGACGGCGTCGAAAGCCTGCTGGACCCAAACCCAAACGATCCAGACAATCCCGTGCCGTTCTCCGGCCCCTTGGTGAACCTCTGATGAGCGCCGAGACGACCTGGCAGGAAGCCAATCAGCGCTACCTGACGGCGGCGCTGGCCCTGGTGTCGCAGGCTCTGGAGCGGCATGCCGAGCGGGCACCTCACCCCCCTGGCCCCCCTCTCCCATCGCCCTCCCATCCACCGGGAGAGGGGGAAATGGCAAGTCTTGTCGAACAGCAGAGGACGGGCGGTGGCGCCCCTCTCCCGGCGGACGGGGGGGCGATGGGAGAGGGGTCGGGGGTGAGGTCCGCCCTCGACGAAGCCACCGCGGCGATGCCGGCACCGTCCGCGCTGGAAATCGTCGTCCGGCGCTTCGGCCTGTCCCCCTTCGAGCGCGACGTGCTGCTTCTCGCCGCCGGCCCGGAGCTGGACTCCGCTTTTGCCGTCCGCTGTACCAAGGCGCAGGGTGATCCGGCACGCCGGCTGCCCACTTTCAGCCTCGCGCTGGCCGCCCTTCCCGACGCGCACTGGAGCGCCCTGCTCCCCTCGGCGCCGCTCCGCCACTGGCGGCTGGTGGAGCCGGACAGCCGGGAGAGCCTCACCGTGGCGCCGCTGCGCATTGACGAGCGGATTCTTCACCACCTCGCCGGCCTGCGGCACCTGGACGAACGGCTGACCGGTCTGGTCCGTCCCCTGCCCGAGCCGGAGGAGCTGATCCCTTCCCATCGCGAGCTCGCGGAGCGCATTGCCAAATCCTGGACCGAGAGCTCGGGCCGTGACGCGCTGCCGGCCATCCAGCTCTGTGGCGCCGATTCCGTCACCTGCCGAACGATCGCCGCGGCGGCTTGTGCTCTGCTCGGGCTGGACGCCTACGTCCTCTCCGCCGCCGTGGTGCCCACCGCGCCGGTCGAGCTCGACGGCCTCATCCGCCTCTGGGAACGGGAAGCGGTCCTCTCCGGCGGCGCGCTCCTGATCGACGCCGAGGACCTGGACGGCAGCAGCGATCCGGCGCGGGAAGCCGCGGTCTCACGGCTGCTGGACGAGACGCGGGGCGCCGTGCTCCTCGCCGCGCGTGATCGCCGTCGAGCACGGCAGCGGCCCCTCCTCACCTTCGACGTGCAGCGCCCCACCTCCGCGGAGCGCCGCGGTCTCTGGGAAACCGCTCTGCAAGGTGTCCTCAACGGTGGAGCGGAAACCCTCAACGGCCACCTGGACGCCGTCGTCACCCATTTCGAGCTGAGCCCGGTCGCCATCCGCTCCGTCGGCGCGCGGCTGGCCACGGCGGAAGGCCCGCTCGGCGACGCTCTCTGGGACGCCTGCCGCACCCAGGCCCGGCCGCGGCTCGAAGGGCTCGCGCAGCGCATCGAGGCCAAGGCGGCCTGGGACGACCTCGTCCTGCCGGAGCCGCAGCGGCACATCCTGCGCGAGATCGCCATCCACGTCCGCCGCCGCCACCACGTCTACGAAGCCTGGGGCTTCGCCAACCGTCTCGCGCGCGGCCTCGGCATCAACGCTCTCTTCACCGGCGCCAGCGGCACCGGCAAGACCATGGCCGCCGAAGTCCTGGCCAACGAGCTGCGGCTCGACCTCTACCGCATCGACCTCTCCTCCGTGGTCAGCAAATACATCGGAGAGACCGAAAAAAACCTGCGCCGTGTCTTCGACGCCGCCGAGGAAGGCGGAGGTATCCTCCTCTTCGACGAAGCCGACGCCCTCTTCGGCAAGCGCAGCGAAGTGAAAGACAGCCACGACCGCTACGCCAACATCGAGGTCAGCTACCTCCTCCAGAGAATGGAGTCCTACGGCGGCTTGGCGGTCCTCACCACCAATCTCAAAGACGCGTTGGACCAAGCCTTCCTCCGCCGTCTCCGTTTCGTCGTCCAATTCCCCTTCCCAGACCCAACCCTCCGCGCCGAAATCTGGCGCCGCATCTTCCCGCCACAGACTCCTGTGGAGGGATTGAATCACGAAAAGCTCGCCCGTTTGAACATCGCGGGAGGGAATATCCGCAACATCGCTCTGAACGCCGCCTTCCTGGCTGCGGAAGACGATCAACCCGTGAAGATGGATCACCTTCTGCGGGCGGCGCGGGGGGAGTACGCGAAGATGGAAAAGCCGCTGGCTGAGACGGAGTTGCGGGGGTGGGTGGGATGAAGATCAAGGTGCGGATCGGGGAGTTGGTGCTACCTTCTCATATCGACGAACGGGGTTTCAAATCCGATCTCGAACATACTTTGGCGCGCCGTCTCGACCAGGATGGTACGAGCCCAAAGACAGGCCCAGACCAGAGAGATGAGGGACCAAGTGGCCTGATCGCAGATTCGGTCAGAAGCGCCTGCTCTAGGTACACGATTCGGCGTGCCGCGAAGTCTAAACACGAGGAGCTTGGTTGATGAAAAAGCGGGCGCAAGTGGTCCCTGCGGCCATGGGACTCAACAGAGGTTCCTCACGCCTTGTCCGGGAGATTCTCCGGTCTCCTGGTTGCGCCTTGGATGAGACGACTCATTTCTCGATGAGAACGAGCCTGGGGCACGACTTCTCGCGAGTGCGAATCCAGACAGACGCCAGAGCAGGCGAGGCTGCACGTTTGCTCGGAGCTCGTGCTTTCACGGTCGGGAAGTCTGTTGTGTTCGGAAGCGGTGAGTACAAACCGTCAAGTCTGGAAGGACGACGCCTTCTCGCGCACGAGCTCGTACACACTCTCCAACAGGGCTCCGACTGGAGCGGCGAGCCTTTGCAGGTCGGCCATGCTGACACTGCCGCTGAGCGTGAGGCGAGAAGAGCGGAAGACTTTGTAGGAGAACGCGCGAGCCGTGCGCAAGCACCTGGTTCTGCCCTTTCGGTCAAAACGTCAGCGCCGAGCAGCCTGATCCAGCGAGACTTGATGGCTTACAAACGGGAGACAACCAAGTTTATTTCTACATTTTCGACCGATGCTTTGACCTACGAGGTATTTTCAGCAGACGCACTCAAAATCCAGGCAGCTCTTAAGTCTCTGGTCGCTGGAGGCAAGATCGATGCCCGCGAGGATAAAGATCAAATTATTTTTTCCAATTCGGGAGCTGATCATGAGGAGATCGTGCGAGCGCTGTCTGCTGGCGGCTTCGCCAAAGCCAGAGATATGGCCGACGCTCTAGAAAACGACCATAGCATCTTTTTGTACAACAGCGATAAAGTTATGAAAATGTCGAGTATAATTACTGTGACAATGGCAAGTCAGAAAAATGTTACATCAAAGCAACTTGAGCGACCTCTGACATCCTTCGAGCGATCCGAGGCAAAGTTCGTATTCGGAAAAAGCCTAGACATTGACAGAATTACATTGGCGGAGGACTCAATCTTCGGCAGCCTGAATACAGCACGGTCGCTTCCCGGTACTATCTATTTTCCTCCTGGCACCTTCGACGGCCGATTCATCGGTTTGCTGGTTCACGAATTAACCCACCAGTGGCAGTATCAACACGGCAAATCAGTGGCCAAGCTAATTTACCATGCACTTCGAGGCAAATATGATTATGGTTACGAAGAAGGGCTGATTAAGGCGCACACGGCAGGAAAGAAGTTTACCGACTTTACGACAGAACAGCAAGGAGATATTCTTCAGGATTATTACGAACGAGCCCGAGCGTATAACAACGTCAGCGCCTGGCAACCCTACGTCGAAGAGGTCCGAGCTGCCTGACCGTTAACTCTGAAGCTCAGGAGGATTCGATCGATGAAAACCGTGCTACAGAGTCAGCAAAGCGACTGGGGAGGCGCTGGGAGGCTGTCGCTGATGCCGGGTATCTCTGTCGATAGCCGGTTTCTCAAGACTGCCTCGATTCTCCCGCCGTGGCTCGGGTGCGGCTTCAGTCGTATCCCCGCGACACCTAAGCTCTCTGGTAAGGGACCCGATTGGTCGCAGCTTGGCAGCTTTGATTTCACCATAACGGCCCATCCTGGCTGGAAGCGAAAGCCATGACCTCCTTCCCCCGCTCCCCGCGCGTCACCAAAGGCGCTCTCGTGTCCGTCGATCGGCAGAGCCCGATCCCCAAGGTGATCGTCTTTCAGTACAACCCGGAAAAAATGACGCGGAGCCTGAAGGCCAAGGAGAGCACGGGGGAGGGCGATCGCGAGGAGGTGTTGCGGATCAAGGGGGCGCCTTCCGAGACGATCAGCATGAAGATCGAGATCGATGCCACGGACCAGCTCGAAACGGCGGACCCGGTGGCGGTTCGGTTGGGGATCTATCCGCAGCTTTCGGCCCTCGAGCTGCTCCTCTATCCGACGAGCTCCCATGTCAAGAGCAAAACCATCCAGGCGCTTGCCGGCACTCTCGAGGTCGCTCCGCCCGAATCGCCGCTCACGATTCTGTCGACGGGACGGAACAGGGTTTTGCCCGTCCGTCTCACCAGTTTGACCATCAACGAGACGGCTTTCGATCCGAATCTCAATCCGATTCAGGCGGATGTGGATCTCAGCCTTGAGGTGCTCACGTACGACGATTTCCCTGTCGGCAACGTGGGATATGCCCTGTTCCTCGCGCATCAGGTGGCGAAGGAGGCGATGGCCGCGCTGGGAACGGTGAAGAGCATCGGAGCGATCGCGAGCGGGGGAGTGAAGATCTTTTGAGGAGATGCCATGTTCGAGCAGAACAGCCGCTATGTCGATATCGAGACCGCGACGCTCACGGAGGATGGGCAGACGATCGCTTACGTCCGGCGGCGTTTCGTGCCGCAGGCGGCGGATCTGGCGGCGGTGGGGCAGGTGACGGTGCGTCAGGGCGACCGGTTGGATCTTCTCGCCGGCCAGCAGCTCGGGGATCCGGAGCTGTTCTGGCGCATCGCCGACGCCAACAGCGCCATGGACCCGTTGGCGCTCACCGAGGTGCCGGGACGGAAGCTGGTCATCGCGGTGGGCGGGATTCTCGACAGCGGAGGCGGCACGCCGTGAGCGGAGCCGGCATCCGGTTCACCCTGCTCACCGGCGCCAATACTCCGGTGCCGGCGCCGCCGTCTCTTATCGATGCGTTGGAGAGCGTGGAGGTGAGCCATAGCGACGCGGATCGCTCGGGTTTTCAGATCCAATTCCGCGTGGGGAGAGTGGGGCAGGGCGGCATCGGGAATCAGAACGACTACGCGCTCCTGGCGAGCCCCAGCCTGGCGACGAACAACCGGGTCATCCTGGTCGTTCATTTCGGGGCGTTCCCGAAGGTTCTCATGGACGGTGTGATCACGCACCAGCAGCTCGCGCCGGGAATGGAGCCGGGGACTTCGACGCTCACCGTCACCGGCGAGGACCTGACCCTGGTCATGGACCAGGAGAACAAGCAGGCCGAGCATCCGGCGCAGGGCGAAATGGTGATCGTCTTCAAGATCCTCGGCCGGTATTCCCGCTTCGGTCTCATCCCGGCGGTGATCCCACCGAAGGTGTTCGACGTCCCGGTCCCCACGGACCGGATTCCTGTCCAATCGGGCACCGACCTCGCCTATCTGCGGGAGATGGCCGGGCGCTATGGCTACGTCTTCTATGTGAAGCCCGGTCCGGCGCCCTTCACCAACACCGCGTATTGGGGGCCTCCCATCCGCTTCGGCACGCCGCAGCACGCTCTCACCGTGGGGATGGGCCATTTCACGAACGTGGACTCGATCCATTTCGAGAACGATTCGTTGCAGCCCACTCTGGTCACCGGCAAGGTGCAGGACCGCAAGACCAACAAGGTCTCCCCGGTCAAAATCTTTTCCACCCTGCGCCTCCCGTTGGCGCAAAAATCGGTGCTCACCACGCAGCGGAAGAACGCGCGCAAGGTCCCCTTCCGCGACAGCGGCCTGACCACTTCGCAGGCCCGGGCCCGGGCGCAGGCGATGACCGACGAATCCATGGACCGGGTGGTCACCGCCACCGGCGAGCTGGACACGATCCGTTACGGCCACGTGCTGGAGGCGCGCAAGCTCGTGGGGCTACGCGGGGTCGGGAAGAGCTACGACGGGCTGTATTATGTGAAGAGCGTCACCCACCGTTTGCGTCCGGGCGCCTACACGCAGAGCTTCGTCCTCACCCGCGAAGGGACGGGGACCACGGTGCCGGGGGTCTTCGTATGAGCGGCGGCCAATTTTTCGGTAAGTATCGCGGCAAGGTGGAGAACAACATCGACCCCAACCAGATGGGGCGGCTCCAGGTGAGCTGCGCCGCGGTGCTCGGCGACGGAAAGCTTTCCTGGGCCATGCCGTGCGCTCCGTTCGCCGGCAAGGGAGTGGGCTTCTTCGCTCTGCCGCCGGAGGGAGCCAACGTATGGGTGGAGTTCGAGGGCGGCGATCCGGACTATCCCATCTGGAGCGGCTGCTTCTGGGACAAGGGAGGGGTGCCCGCCAAGCCGGCCACGGCCGCGATGAAAGTGATCAAGACCGACGCCGTGACGCTGACCATCGACGACCTCAAGGGCAGCTTCACGCTGGAGATCAAAACGCCGCCGCTCAAGATGGTGTTCGGTCCCACGGGGATCGAGCTCAAGAACGGCGCGTCCAGCGTCAAGCTCACCGCGGCGAGCGTTTCGATCAACAACGGCGCGTTGGAGGTCACCTGATGCCGGGCTACCTCTTCCACGTCGGTGCGCAGGCGATGTGCCCCCACGGCGGGCAGATCTCCACCGCCTCCTCGAACACACGGGTCAAGGTCGGCGGCCAATTCGCTGCGACCAGCGCGGACACCTGCACGATCGCCGGCTGTCCGTTCACCATCACTCCGACTCCCGGTCCTCATCCGTGCGTCAAGGTGCAGTGGCTGGTGCCGGCGGTGCGCGTGAAGATCAATCACCAGGCGGCGCTCTTGCAGACCAGCCCGGCGCTCTGCCTGGCCGCGGACCAGGTGCCGCAGGGGCCGCCGCAGGTGACGGTCGCCCAGAAGCGGGTGAAGGGAACGTGATGCAGATCGATTATCCCTACCGGATCGACGGCCGCGGCCGCACGGCGGTCACCGATGAAGAAGAGCACGTGCGCGACCTGATCGAACAGGTTTTGTTCACCTCGCCGGGCGAGCGGGTGAACCGGCCGGACTTCGGTTGCGGCCTGCTCCAGTTGGTCTTCGCGGGCAACAGCGACGCCTTGGCGGCGGCGGTCCAGTTCACCGTGCAGGGTGCCTTGCAGCAGTGGCTGGGAGAGCGCATCTCGGTGGATTCGGTCGACGTGGCGGCGGACGACTCGCGGCTTACGGTGACGGTGGTCTACCGGCTGAGCGACGGCGAATTGCGGACGGCGGAGCTGTCGCGGGAAATCTGAGCGGAGATCGACGATGAGCGCTCGCTATGTCTGCCAGAATCCGGGACGCGTCGAAGCGACGCGGGCCTCGAAGCTGAACGGCATCGACTATCTGGAAGTCCTCGACCGCGCGATCGTCGACCAGGTTGCATTGTTGAATCTGCCGGATTTGTCGGATTTCCGCCAGGAGCTGTTGATCGTGCAGTGCCTCAAGCCTCTGCCGGCTGGAAGCCTCTCGGCAGCCAACGTGCAGATCGACGGCGGCGAGCGGGTGCCGAATGTTCCGGTCCTCTGGGCGGTGCCGTTCGTGGACCTCCTGTATCCGTCCTCGCCGCTGTCCTCGCCGTTGTCTTCGCCCTTGTCTTCGCCGCCGAGCCAGCCGCCCGTGCCGCCGGATGTGCGGACCCTGCTTTTCTCCCTGACGCTGGAAAACCCTGCCGCGGTGCTCGTGGTGCGCACCGCGGTGACCGGTGATTTTTCTCTCTACACGCTGCGGCTGGTGAACGCGCTCCAGCCCTCTCTGCCTCCCGCGGGCTTCGATCGCCGCCTGACCGACGTGCAGTTTTCCTTCAAGGCGGACTGCCCGAGCGATTTCGATTGCCGGACGGACATGGTCTGCCCGCCCGCGGCGCGGACGGCGCCCGATCTCTCGTATCTGGCCAAGGACTACGCGAGCTTCCGGCAGCTCATGCTCGGCCGGATGAGCGCCATCGCTCCGCGGTGGGGCGAGCGCCACGCGGCCGACCTGGGCGTCGCGCTGGTGGAGCTCTTCGCCTATGTGGGCGATCACCTTTCCTACTATCAGGACGCGGTCGCCACCGAAGCCTACCTGGGGACGGCGCGGCTGCGCTCGTCGGTGCGGCGCCACGTGCGGCTGGTGGACTACACGATGCACGACGGCGAGAACGCGCGCGCCTTCGTGGTTTTCAAGGTAGCGGCGGCAGCCGACGGTCAGACGCTCGCGGCGCCCGATTTCGACCATGGGCTGCCCGGCGTGCAGATCCTCACCCGCACGCGCTTCGACGGCGCGGCTCTCGATCCGCTCCTGCTGCCGGAGGCGCTGTCGGCGGGGGCGACCGTCTTCGAGACGATGCATGGGGTCACCCTGTGGTGCGCTCACAATAAGATCGGCTTCTATACCTGGAGCGACGACGAGTGCTGCCTGCCGGCCGGCGCCACCGCGGCGACGCTGGTCGGGCTGCTGCCGAATCTGGGCGCGGGCGACCTGCTGCTCTTCGAGGAGGTGGTGGGGCCGGCGACCGGCGATCCGGCCGATGCCGATCCGCGGCACCGGCACGTCGTGCGCCTCACCTCGGCGACGCCGGACGTCGACGAAGTGACCGGCACCCAGATCGTGGACATCACGTGGGATGCGGCGGATGCGCTGCCCTTCCCGCTCTGCCTCTCGGCGGTGACCGATGCGGGGCATGGCGCGCGGCTGGTCGAAGGCGTGAGCGTTGCCCGGGGCAATGTGGTGCTGGCGGATCACGGCCTCACGGTGCTGGAGGAGGCGCTGGGCACGGTGGTGGCCGGCCAGCCGTTCCGGCCGGCGTTGCGCCGCGGGCCGCTCACCTTCGCGGTGCCGCTGGCGAACGGTTTCCGCGGTCTGCCGGCGGCCGGTCTGGCTCCCGGCTCGCCCAACGACGCCCGGCCCGCGGTCCGGCTGCATCTCGCCGGCGAGGCCCACGGCGTTCCCTGGCGTCCGCAGCCGGACCTGTTGGCGAGCGACGCCTTCGCCAACGACTTCGTGGTCGAGGTGGAGGAAGACGGCTACGGGCATCTCCGCTTCGGCGATGACGTGAACGGCCTGAATCCGGACGACGGCACGGTCTTCACCGCCGACTACCGGACCGGCAACGGGGCCGAGGGAAACGTGGGCCGCGAAGCGCTCAGCCAGGTAGTGCTGCCGCCAACGTCGGGGACATTGACGA
This sequence comes from Thermoanaerobaculia bacterium, assembly GCA_036264355.1. Lineage (GTDB taxonomy): Bacteria > Acidobacteriota > Thermoanaerobaculia > Multivoradales > UBA5704 > UBA5704. The sequence goes on along the minus strand of DATARD010000318.1, from coordinate 3,763 downwards.
CGCTGGCGCCGGGGATCGTCTCGGTGCACAATCCGCTGCCGGCGATCGGCGGCCAGGAGCCGCAGAGCCTCACCGAGGTGCGACAGCTCGCGCCGCAGGCGTTCCGCGTGCAGGAGCGGGCGGTCACCGAGGACGACTACGCCGAGGTGGCCGGGCGGCATCCGGAGGTGCAGAAAGCCGCCGCCACCTTCCGCTGGACCGGGAGCTGGCACACCGTCTTCATCACCGTCGACCGCAAGGGCGGGCTGCCGGTGGACGCCGATTTCAAGGACCGGCTGCGGGCGTTCCTGGACCGCTACCGCATGGCCGGCGTCGATCTGGAGATCAACGAGCCGCTCTTCGTGTCCCTCGACATCGCCCTGCAGGTTTGCGTCAAGACGGGCTTCCTGCGCGCCCAGGTGAAGGCGGCGCTGCTCGAGAGGCTGGGGGGCCGCGGGCTCTTCCAGCCGGACGCCTGGACGTTCGGCCAGCCGGTCTATCTGTCGCGCCTCTACGCCGCCGCCCTGGAGATCGAGGGAGTGGGCTCGGTGGACGTGGTGCGTTTCGAGCGCCGCGGCCGGCCGTCGCAGCAGGCGATCGACTCCGGAATCCTCACCCTGGGCCGCCTGGAGATCGCGCGGCTGGACAACGATCCGAACCGCCAGGAGAACGGGCGGCTGGAGCTTCTGATGGGAGGTGGCCGGTGAGCTGCACCGGAGCCGGCTGCGAGTGCGGCTGCTGCGCGGGCGTCACCGCGGTGACGCCCTACGCGGTGTTCAACCGCGCCGGCCTCTCGGCTCTCGCCTGGCGGGTGGGCCGGCACTCCGACTTCAAGGAATCGATGCTCGCGGGCATCTCGGCGCTGCCCGCGCTGCGGCCGTTGACCACCCGCGAGGACGACGACCTCTCCGTGGCGCTGATCGACGCGTGGGCCGCGGCGCTCGACGTCCTCACCTTCTATCAGGAGCGGATCGCCAACGAAGGGTTCCTGCGCACCGCGACCGAGCGCCGCAGCCTGCAGGAGCTGGCGCGCGAAATCGGCTACGAGCCCCGCACCGGCGTGGCGGCGAGCGTCTGGCTGGCCTTCACCCTGGACGACAGCCCCGGCTCGCCGGCGGAGGTGATCATCCCGGCCCGCACCCGCGCGCTCAGCCTGCCGAAAGCGGCTGAGGTGCCGGAGCCTTTCGAGACTGCGGCGGATCTGACGGCGCGGCCGGCGTGGAACGCGCTCCGCGCCCAGACGAGCCGGCAACAGGCGCTCGCGGTGGCGGATACCTACTATTTCCAGGGAACAGAGACCGGCCTCGCACCGGGCAGCCCGCTGCTGGTGATGATCGCCGGCACGAACAGCCTGCGGAAGGTCGTGACGGTGGAGCCCGATACGGACGCCGGGCGGACGGCGGTGAGCCTGGAGCCCGTAGGCAGCCCGCCGTTCGTTCGTCCGCCCGTCGAATTGTTTGCGGCGACGTTCCGATCGGGCCGGCAGGCGCTGATCGGAAATTCGATCACCGCGTCTCTCGCCGGTCATACCTGGCGGGCGGCCGATTTCAGGGCTCTCGCCGAAGCGCGCGGCTGGTCTCTGGACGCCTTGTCCGTGGCTCTGCCACAGCTCCTCAAGCCGGCGGCCGATTCCACGTCCGGGATCTACGCATTGCGAGTCACTGCGGCCGGGTTCGGCTACAACGCGCCGCTGTTCAAAACCTTGCCGAAGCCACCAGTCACTTCGCCGCCGACAGCCTGGCCGAAGGACTGGGATAATCCGCCCATCGCGATCGGCACAAAGTCCGACCTTACCCTCTATGGCACCTCCGCTCCAGTTCTCTACCTGGATTCCGTCTACCCCGGCATCGTCGCCGGGAGCTGGGTGGTCCTGACGGCTCCGGGAGTGGACCCGAAATTCTGCCAGGTGGTGACGAGCGATGAAATCTTCGCCACCGACTTCGCGATCAGCGCCAAGGTCACTCGCCTGGTGCTGAAGGGGAGCGTGGATTTTTCCCATTTTCCACTCCGCACGACGACCATCTTCGCCTTGAGTGAGCTGCTCGTGCTCGCCGCGATGCCGGTGACGGACCTGACGGACCCGATCAGCGCGGGCGACTCACGGATCGATCTTGCCGGTCTCGAGCTCGGGCTGGATGTCGGCCGTTCCCTGATCCTCACCGCGGAGCGGAAGGACCTGCCCGGCGTGATCCAGAGCGAGCTGGTGGTGCTCGCGGACGTATTCCACAACTTTGGTGAGGGGTTCACCTCGTTGGCCCTCACGCGCGGGCTGGGAAATTCCTGGCGCCGCGAGACGGTGACCCTCAACGCCAACGTCGTCCTCGCCAACCATGGCGAGACCGTGACCGAAGTGATGGGCAGCGGCGATGCCGCGCAGCCGTTCCAGCGCTTTGCCTTGCAGGAAGGGCCGCTCACCTGGATCTCGGCGCCGGTGGCGAGCGGTGCCGAGAGCACCCTGGAGCTGCGGGTCGACGACGTGCTCTGGCACGAGGCGCCCAACCTGTTCGGCCTGGGGCCGGGCGACCGCGAGTACATGCTGCGCCAGGACGACGCGGGCGTCACCCGCGTGCTCTTCGGCGACGGCGTCCACGGCGCCCGTCTGCACACCGGCACCGACAACGTCACCGCCGTCTATCAGAAAGGGATCGGACTGGCGGGCCTGGTCGACGCGGGCCAGATCTCCATTCTCGAAACGCAGCCGCTGGGCGTCAGCGAGGTGATCAATCCGTTGCCCTCCGCCGGTGCCGCGGACCGCGAGGCGGCGGCCGACATCCGCGCCAACGCGCCGCTGACCGTGCTCACCCTCGACCGCATCGTCTCCCTGAGCGATCACGAGGATTTCGCCCGCTCCTTCAGCGGCATCGCCAAGGCGGCGGCGCTCTGGGTCCTCGACGGCGGTGTGCGCGTGGTCCACGTCACCGTGGCCGCGGCCAACGGCGGCGCGGTGCCGGCGGGCTCCGAGCTCGCCAACAACCTGCTCACGGCGATGCGGCGGCTGCGCGATCCGTTCCAGCCGCTGCGCATCGACACCTATGAGCCGCTGACCTTCAACCTGGCGACCAACGTGCTGGTCGATCCCGACTTCCGCCCGGATCTGGTGCTGCCCGCGGTGGAGAGCGCCTTGCGGCAGACGTTCTCGTTCGCCGCGCGCGACTTCGCCCAGGGAGTTGCGCTGAGCGAGGTGATGGCGGTGGCGCAGAAGGTGGACGGAGTCGTGGCGGTCGACGTCGACGCCCTCTACTTCTCGCAGGATGGGACAGCGAAGCCGACGCTGGCGGCGCGCCTCCCCGCGTTCCCCGCCCGCGCGCTGCCTGGGGGCGGTGTGGCGCCGGCGCAGCACCTGTCGCTCGCCTCGCAGGGCCTGGAGCTGGGGATCATGAAGACACCGAGGACGACATGAGCCGCTATACGCCCGAGCGCCTGTATGAGCTGCTCCCCGCGGTGTACCGCCAGCGCGACGCCGAGCTGGGCTATCCGCTGCGCGACCTGGTGGCCGACCTCGCCGGACAGGCCATGGTCATGGAGGCGGACATCGCGCGCCTCTACGAGAGCTGGTTCATCGAGACCTGCGATCCCTGGGTGGTGCCTTACATCGGCGACCTGATCGGTGTGCGGGGCACGCCGCCGGCCGGTCTCGAGCCGCGGGCCGAGGTCGCCAACGCCCTCGCCTACCGCCGCCGCAAAGGCACCCTGGCCGCGCTGGAGGGGCTCGCCCGCGACGTCTCCGGCTGGCCGGCGCGGGCGGTGGAATTCTTCGAGCTGCTGGAGGACACCCAATTCCTCA
>DATARD010000208.1:0-56608 GCA_036264355.1 Thermoanaerobaculia bacterium | reverse complement strand
CCCTCTCCCGGAAGGGCGGGAGCGGGCCGGGAGAGGGGACGGGGGTGAGGGCCCCGCGGGCGGAATCAGCAACCGCGGAGGCGCGCGCCTCTCGCTCGCCGTCCGCCGCTTCGCCAGCTTCTTCGACCGGCGCGGCCAGCTCGGCCGGATCGGGATCTCCGCCCGGCGGCGGGGCTGGAGAAGCCGGTGCGGCGGGCCTCCGGGCGGCCTGGCCCTCGCGCTGCGGCGGGAGCGGTGGCGGCGTCGCGGTGTCCAGGATCGGGATCGGCTCGGCGGGTGCGGGCGCCCAGCTTTCCGCCGGCAGCTCGAAGAGATCGTCCGGCGTGTCGGCGAAGCGGGAGGGGATCCGCGGCTGGGCGATGGGGAGCAGGCCCAGCGCCCGCCAGGCCAGTTTGGTCAGATGGTCCGCCATGATGGTTGCCGGGCGGTCAGGGCCGCCTGCGCTCCTTTCCCGGAGCGGCGGCGGCCGGCTGTTGGGGAATCTGCTCCAGGTAGAACCGCCGGCGGGCCTCACTCATGGCGAGGATCTCGGCCTCGCTCCAGCCGTAGGAGATCGCCAGGGTGTGGACGTCTCCCAACAGGCGCTCGGCGGAGCGGGCGACTTCCTGCCAGAAGATCGTCCCGATGTCCATCAGGCTCAGCCATTGATGAGCGCAGCGGGCGCATTCGATGGACAGCGAGAGGTAGGACAGCGGATCGAGCTCTTCCATCCGCTCGCCGAGCTTTTCGATGACCGGCTCGGGGAGCTCGTGGGCGGCGACGGGACGGCCGTCCTTGCGCGCCGCCAGCAGGCAGCGGCCGAGCAGGACGAGGCGCGCCGTGCCCACGTCGGGAAACTGGGCGATATAGGCGAGGTCGATGCTGTCGGGCACTCGGAAGCGGATCTCATAGCCATCCATCACCAACAGCTCGGGCGGGATCTTGTGGTCCAGCGACCGGGTGACCTCGTAATTTTTGAGATCGAGGCCGAACTCCAGGCGCACGCCGCACTTCGGGCACAGCGCGAAGCCCTTGATCTGGGTACCGTAGGTGCGCTCGCGCAGCCGCATGAGGAGAGCATCGCGCTGTCCTATGGGGAGCCGCGCCAACTGCTCGCGGCTCATTTCGGGCAAGACGGCAGACAGCAAGGCCAGCGCCCGACCTTGTGAGTCGGAACGCTGGCCTCGCTCCCAGGCGTCGAGCGCCCTTCGCGCAGTGAGCGGATGCATCATCAGACGACCAACAGCAGAAAGCGACGACCGCCGCAGTCACTACGCCGGCGGCGAGACTCCCGCGATGATCGGCGCGGTCGGCTCGAGCACGCTCGGGTAACCACTGGTATCCGACACCGCATACGTAACCACCCATCCCTCGTTCTGCAAGGTCAGCGTCTCCAGAGCCACGGTGGCGCCGTCCTGGGCGTTCATCTCGGGCATCGCCTGATACTTCGACGGCCAGGCGTTGAAGACGTAGTAGCTGAGCATGATCTGCCCGGCCTGGTTGCACATGTCGATCTTGACCGTCTTGCGGAAGTCCTTGAGCGACACGATGCTCCCCAGGGCGCTGGAGTTCTGGTAGTACCACATCTGGTTGGCCCACTGCTGGAAGGTCATGTCGAGGATGATGCCGCGCTCCAGCGTGATCTCGTCGTACTTGGTCTGGCCGGGGATGACGCGGGTGTGCTGCGGCGAGGCGCCTTCGCGGTATTCCACTTTTTCAGTGGTCCGCGACAAGGGACCGATCTTGCTCACGCCGGCCACGACGGTGAGGTTGCCTCCCGAGGAAGGGCCCCAGCTCACGATGAACCGGTAGTTGAGCAACGGATCCATGATGGTCGAGCGAATGGACGTGGGGTCAGCCATGGTTTATCTCCTTGCTCTGGTCAGCCGGGATCAGGCGCTCTGGCCGGCGATCTGCTGGAAGTTGAGGATGATGAACTCCGCCGGCTTGCTCGGCGCGACACCGACGAACACGTTGACGATCCCCAGGTCGATGTCCAGGGGGGTGGTGGTGGTGCCGTCGCAGCGGACGAAGTAGGCCGACGCGGGCTTGGCGCCCTGGAAGGCGCCGGCGGCGAAGAGGCTGCTCAGGAAGCCGTTGATCTGCAGCCGGATCTTGCTCCACAGGGTCTCGTTGTTGGCCTCGAAGACGGCCCACTTCATGCTGCGGAAGACGCTCTCCTCGATGTAGTTCATGAGGCGGCGCACGTTGATGTACTTGTACTCGCTGGACAGCGGATCGGCGCCGGCCAGGGTGCGCGCGCCCCAGACGATCTGGCCGTAGATGGGGAACGAGCGCAGCACGTTGATCCCCAGGGGATTGAGCAGGCCGTTCAAGTCGTCGTTCAAGCGGACGGCGACCTCGGCGCCCTGGATGACCGCCTCGATGCCGGCCGGCGCCTTCCAGACGCCGCGCGCGGTGTCGGTGCGCGAGTAGATGCCCGCCACCGTGCCGCTCGGACCGACGTTGCGCGGCCGGTATTCGTTGAGCGGATCGGGGATGATCAGGCGCGGGAAGTAGACCGCCATGTTGTACGCCTTGGCGTTGCCGTAGCCGGCGGCCCAGGCGCGCATGTCGTCGACCGTCCGCACCTTGGCCGGGATGTCGACGACCAGGAACGCCCGCTTCTTGGCGCAGTAGACGTGCGCCGTCGAGATCGCGACACTCGCCTGGGCGTCGTCGTAGTTGCCCACCGCCGGCAGGCAGAGGATGTTGAACAGCGACGGCTCGATGCCGTCGAGGGTGTACATCGCGGCGATGAGCTGGTCGGCGTTGGCGAGGCCGCCGTTGTCGCCGTTGTCGAGGAACTTGCCCTTGACCTCGTCCGGATAGGCGCCTTCGATCTTCGGCCCGAGCTGGCTCAGGCGCACCAGGTTCGAGTTGTGGTTCACCATCTCGAGCGCCTTCTTGTTGGCCGGCGCGCTGTCGTCGAGGGTGATGGTGCTGTAGCTCTCCCCGTTGAGCTGGCGGGCGACGCCGTTCTGCACCACGAGCTCGCGGACCGCGAGGTCGAAGATGGTGCCGTTGACGGTCAGCGTCACTTCCAGGTTGTCGCCCCACTCGCCTTCATTGATCGCTTCCACGGTGAGGGTCGGATCCTGGTTGGCCTCTTCATTGGCGAACACCGCGGCCTGCGCGGCCTGCGCCGCGACATCGGCGGAGACCGACGCCTGCACCGCCACCTGGGAGGTCGCGACCGCCGCCTTCTCGATCGCTTCGGCCGCGGCCGTCGCGTTGTCGGCGGCCATCAGGCCCGCCTTGCCGGCGGCGAGAGCGAGGGCCACGCCGTCCGCCGGTTTCTCGGGCGGCGCCTTCGCCGCCGCGTCCGCGTCCGCGGCGGCGCTCTTGGCGCCCGGCACGGAGGCGAGCGCCTTCATGCTGGCGGAGTTGACCTGCAGCTTGGTGGCGTTGGCCTGCTGGATGATCTCGACTGTCGCCTTGTTCGCCTTGCCGGCGGAGTTTTCGGCGGCGCGGGCGGAGAGCATCGGAATGCCCGAGGTCACCGAATCGGCGGCGACCTTGGCGTCCTGCGCGCCGCCCTTCGCCGCCACCGCGGCCCGCTTGGCGGCGTCGATCGAGTCGTTGATCGCCTTGATGGCGTCGAAGACCACCGGATTGATCGGCTCCGGCTTGCCGTCCGCGGTCTCCTTGCCGGCGATGTGCGCCGCGTCGGCGGCGGCGGTGGCGGCCATGCCGAGCACGGTGGCGAGGAGCGACACGCCGGCGGCCTGGGCGTTCTTCTCGGCGACATCGGCGCCGGTGGCCGCCGCCTTCGAGGCCCGTTCGGCCGCCGCCTGCGCCGCTTCCAGGTCGGACGCGGTCTGGGCGTCCCAATCGGCGTCGACGGTTTCCTTGGCCGCCGCCTTGGCCGCGTCGATGGCGGCATTGGCGTCGTCGAGCGCCTTCTGCGCGGCGGCGGTGTCGGCCTTCTGGACCTTCAGCTTGTCGATCACCCCCTGCGCCGCGGCGGCTGCGTTCTCGGCCGCGATCTGCGCCTGCGCCGCGGCTTCGGCGGCTCCGGCGGCGGCCCGTTCCGCCGCCACCTGGGCATTGGTCAGGTCTTTCGCGACCTTCGCGTTCTCCAGCTCCTTGGCGGCGCCGTCCGCCGCCGCCTTGCTGGCCGCCACCGCGTCGAGCATGCCCTGGAGGCTGGTCGCCGCCGCGCTCGCCGCGCGCGCGTTCGCGCCGGCCTTGAGGGCCGCCTCGGCGACGCCGAGAGCGCGCTGCGCCACCGCCGCGATGTCGGCCGTCGCCTTCGCCGCGTCGCTCGACGCGCCGGCGCCGTCGGCCGCCTTGTGCGCCGCCATCGCCGTGCGGTCGGCCACCGGCCCGGAGGCCGCGGCGACCTTGGCGATCGCGAGCGCCAGCTCATCGCTCGCCGCCTTCGCCTGGACGGCCGCCATGCGCGTCGCCTCGGCCGCCTGGTTGGTGGCCTCGGCCGCCAGGCTCGAATTGCCGCGCAGGTCCTTGCCTCCCTCTTCGCGCTCCTGGTCGGTGATGCCGTCCTTCTGCATCGCCGCCAGGGCGGCGCTCGCGGCCTCCGCCGCTTTCACCGCCGCTTCGGCCGCCTTCTTCGACGCCATGAAGTCGTCGAACGAGGCCTTCACCCGCGCCGGCAGGCCGGGAGTGCGGATCTTGATCTTGAGAAACGCCTTTTTCGCCGCGCCGTCGCCCGTGCGCACGATCCAGGCTTCCTGGCCGCCGTTCAAGAAGTACTGGCGCAGACCGTAGCTCGCCTCGCTCTTGGTGTGCAGACCGCCGAAGATCCGCTCGACGTCCTGCATGCTGGTCACCCGCTTGGCCTCGTTCATCGGGCCGCGCGCGAAGAAGTCCACGAACGCCGTGCTCGCCGTGCTGATCGCCGCGACGGTCGGCTGGCCGCCGGGGATCTCCTGGACGTACACACCTGGGTAGCTGACTTGAATGGGCATGGATCCTCCTCAGCCTGAAAATCTGGAAGGCCCTCCGATCCGAGAGCGCCCGGCGGCGGGCGCGGCTTCCTCGACCGGTTGACCCGGAGACAACGATGATCCTGAAGGACTTATATACGTTTTGTTCAATATCTACGGTGGCAATTTATAGTAGCATTATACCCACGATTTTGAGGGGGGCAAGCCCGGCGTGAAAGATCGGGGACCCGGAGCAGTCCGGGGGCTCGGTCAGCCGGCTCTTCCTCTCTCTGTCCAACGTTGGGGGGATCCCATGTTTGCCCTCTTGTTCGATCGGAAGTCCGGCCTCCTCACCCTGCTGACCGTGGGTCTCATCGGTACCCTGCTGTTCGCGGCGGGCCTGGTGGTGGGGGTCAATCTGAGTTGGGACAAGCTGGCGAGCCGTCTGCCGCAGACGGCTGCCACCGCGGCTCCCACACCTCCCGCGGTGTCCGCGCCGGCCGCTCCGGCGTCGGCCCGCGCCTGGCCGGGCACGCCGCTCGCCCAGCCCGCGGAGCCGGCCGCGTTCTCGCGCCGTGATCCGTCCTCGCCCCCCGCGGACTGGGTGCCGCTGACCGATGGCGCCCCGTGGCCGGGCGGCACCGGAGACAGCGCGAGCGCCGCCGAGGACGAGGCACCGGCGAAGACCGCGCCCGAGGTCCGTTACTTCGTCCAGGCCGGAACGTTCTCCGACGAGGCCGGCGCCGAGGAGATGCGGACGAGCCTGCGGTCGTTGTGCCGCGGCAAGCGCTACCAGCCGTTCGTCGAGTCGGTCTGGGACCGCTACGGCCGGCGCCTGGTCGTGGTGCGCATCGGTCCCTTCGCGGACGAAGCCGCGGCGCAGGAAGTGTCGACCGGGCTCAACGGATCGCTCGTCGGCCGTTCGTCGGGCCGGAGGACGTAGGACCGCGTGGAAGCGCCGTCACCGCTCTGGCTCGAAGCGAACCATCAGTACCTGCTGGCGGCGGTCGACGGCGTGCGGGCGGCTCTCGAAGCCCACGCGGCGCACCTCGCCGGCCGGCCGGCCGAAGACCGCGGCGCGGCGGCAGCGGCGGCCTTGCAGCGCGCCGCGGCCGCCCTCCCCGCCCCCGCCGCGCTGGAGCGCCTCACCTCCATCTTCGGCCTCTCGCCGTTCGAGCGCGGGGTGATCCTGCTCGGCGCCGGCCTGGAGGTCGACGCCGCCTTCGGCAGTCTCTGCGCCGCCGCCCACGGTGACGGCCAGCGCGACTATCCGACCTTCCGCCTGGCGCTCGACGCCCTCCCCGGCTCGCACTGGAGCGCCCTGTCGCCGGACGGCAGCCTGCGCCGCTGGCGCCTGCTCGAGCTCGGCCCCGCCAACGCGCTCTCCGCGAGCCCGTTGCGCCTCGCCGAAAGAGTGCTGCACTACCTCTTCGGAGTGCACCATCTGGACGACCGCCTGGCCGGCGTCCTCGAAACCGTGCCGCCGCCCCGGGAGCTCGCGCCGGGCCAGCGCGCCCTGGCGGAACGCATCGCGGCGCTCTGGCAGCCGGTGCGCGACGCGGCCACCTTTCCCGTCGTCGAGCTCACCGGCGGCGATCCCGCGGACCGGCGGGCGATCGCCGCCTGGGCCTGCACACTCCTCAGCCGCGATCTCCAGGCGCTGCCGGCGCCGCTCCTCCCCACCCGGCCCGACGAGCTCGAATCGCTGCGCCGCCTGTGGGAGCTCGAAGGAGCCCTGAGCCGCGCCGCGCTGTTGATCGAGCACGACGAGACGCGCGAGGCCGAAGCCGCCCGCGAAGAGGCGGTGGCCTGGCTCTCCGGCCGCGCCCTGGGCGGCGTGCTGGTGAGCGGCGACGCGCGGCGGCGTGCGAGGCACCGGCCGGTGGTCACCTTCGAGGTCGCGCCGCCCTCGACCGCCGAGCAGCGCGCCCTCTGGAAGGCGGCCCTCGACGGTGCCGGAGATGCGAATCTGAACGGGCGGATCGATCACATCCCCATGCAGTTCCACCTCGGCGCGCCGGCCATCCGCACCGCGGCGATCGACGCCATGGCCCGGCTGCGGGCGGCGGAGGCGGCCGGGGAGAACGGCCATGGAAAGAATGGCGACGATCTCTTCCGCGCCGTCTGGGACGCCTGCCGCACGCAGGCCCGGCCGCGCCTCGACGACCTCGCCGAGCGCATCCTGCCGGCCGCCACGGCGGACGACCTCATCCTGCCGGATCACCAGAAGCAGGTGCTGGTCACCATCGGCGTCCAGGTGCGCCGCCGCCTCGAAGTCTACGAGCACTGGGGATTCGACAGCCGGGGCGAACGCGGCCTGGGCATCTCCGCTCTCTTCGCCGGTCCGAGCGGCACCGGCAAGACCATGGCCGCCGAGGTGTTGGCGCGCGAGCTCCGCCTCGACCTCTACCGCATCGACCTTTCGGCGACGGTGAGCAAATACATCGGCGAGACGGAGAAGAACCTCAAGAAGATCTTCGACGCCGCGGAAGCGGGAGGCGTCATCCTCCTCTTCGACGAAGCCGACGCCCTCTTCGGCAAGCGCTCCGACGTCAAGGACAGCCACGACCGCCACGCCAACATCGAGGTCAGCTACCTCCTGCAGAGGATGGAGGCCTACCGCGGCCTCGCCATCCTCACCACCAACCTCAAGAGATCGCTCGACACCGCCTTCCTGCGCCGCATCCGTTTCATCGTCGAGTTCCCCTTCCCCGGCCACCGCGAGCGCGCCGAGATCTGGCGCCGCGCCTTCCCGGCGACCACCCCCACCGCCGGCCTCGATCCCGAGAAGCTGGCGCAGCTCAACGTCTCCGGCGGCAACATCCGCAACATCGCCCTGAACGCCGCCTTCCTCGCCGCCGACGCCGGCGAGCCGGTCCGCATGGCGCACCTCCTGCGCGCGGCGCGCAGCGAATACACCAAGCTCGAAAAGACCCTGGGACCGGGCGAAGTCCGCGGCTGGGACGAGAGCCGGTAGACCTGCACCTCCGGTAGAGCGCGCGACCATCACGGTCGCACACACGACCAACACAGCCGTGCACACGACCAACACAGCCGTACGCACGACCGTCACTGTCGCACGCACGACCCTCACAGTCGTACGTAAGATCGTCACGGTCGCACGCAGTGCGGTAAAGGTCACGCGAAGTGCAGTGACGGCCGCACGCGGTGCGGTGGAGGGCATGCATGGTGTGGTGACGGTCGCACGCCGTGACGCGGCTCGGCAACTCATTTCCTCGGCCCGGAGAGTCTCTCGGCGATCCAGCTAGCCATCGCTCCCGCGCAGAGCCTCTCTCCACGGTCCGGGAAGCCATTTCCTTCGCCAGAAGACTCTCTCGCCGATCCGGCAAGCCATTTCGTCCTTTGCGTCCTTTGCGTTCTTTGTGTCCCTTATGTCCTTGCCTTCTGGCGCGAAATTTGCGAAGTAGAGCCCTGCGCGAGTTGCTTCGCGCCGAGAAGGAGGAGTCACATGTCGAGAGCTCACCAAACTTCCCGGCGAACCCTGACCACAGGCATCGCAGCCGGTCTGCTCGTCCTCGGCTTGACCGCCACGGCCACTGCTCTGCAGGACCGTACGCCCTTGAGGCTCATCGCCTTCGCCGTCAACCTCAACGCCGTCCGGCCGGCGGCCCAGGCCAACATCGTCGAGATCAAGATCGATCGCTGGTCCGGCGATCAGGAGCGCGCGGGCCTCGTCGGCGCATTGCGCAGCGGCGGCGAGACTGCGGCTTTGTCAGCCCTTCAGAAGACGCGCCCGGTCGGCATCATCCGCACTCCCGACAGCGTCGGCTGGGACCTGCACTACGCCCATGAAGTGCCCACCCCGGACGGCGGCCGCAACGTCTATATCGCCACCGACCGGCCGATCGCGTTCTGGGAAGCCGCCAACGACACGCGCTCCACGCACTACCCCTTCACCCTGATCGAGCTGCACCTCGACAGGAACGGCAAGGGAGAAGGCCGGCTGACCATCGCCACCAAGGCCACCTTGAACGGCGACCGGATCGAGCTCGAAAACTACTCGACCCAGCCGGTGATGCTGGAGCAGGTGCATATCGAGAAGAAGTAGAGGGCCGCGAGCACCGCAAAAGCAGAAGCAAAAAGTTGCCGGCGGGACGCCAGCGCTCCCAGGGGAGCCGGCTCAGTGCGGAGCCGGCGGCGGCGCGAGGATCGCCTTCCAGAGATCGGGGTTGTTCCACTCGTCAAGAGTACGTCCGTCGACGAAGACGCTGGGCGTCCCCTTGAGCTTCAGACTCATGCCGAGCTGGACGTCCTCCGCCACCCGGTCGGCATGGCTGTGCTTCGCGATGCGGTCGGCGACAGCGGCGCCATCCAGCCCGGCGCTCCGCGCCAGCTCCGCCCAGCGTCCGGCCCTGGCATCCTCCTGGTGCTCGAAAAGAGCGTCGTGCATCTTCCAGAAAGCCTCCGGCCCACCCAGCTCCCGCGCCGCCTCCGCCGCGTAGGCGGCGTCGCACGCGCCCGGATGGACGCTCAGCGGCAGCTTCGGATTGCACGCGGCGTCGAGCGGGAAGTACTTGTAGACCAGACGCATCTGGCCGCCATGGAGCGGTTGGATGTCGCTCTTGAAGAAGCCGGCGAAGCTCCGGCAGGCAGGGCACAGGAAGTCGCTGAACACCACCACCGTATGCGGCGCCGTGGCGAGGCCCCGCGCCGGATCGTCGGCGCGGACCGGAACCTGCTGCACGGCATTGCGGAGATGGAGATAGCGCATCAGGTCCGCGTCGCCGGTGAAGCTCGCGGTCTCGGCCTCAAGATAGTTGTTGAGGAGCCACTGGTTCCAGTACATGGCGACAAAGACGACCAGCAGCAGAGCCGCAAAGCCGAGGCGTGCCGGTGGCCAGGCCGGCCCGCTGTCGGCCCGGTCCCGCGGCCAGAGCTTCCAGGCGAGCCAGGCCAGCGTGAGATTGATCACGTGCACGAGAGCGCACCAGCCGCACACCGCGTGGACCTGGAAGAGCATCACTCCAATCAGGAACACGGAGAAGAAGGCGCCCACGAGTTGTAGGGTGAAGATGGGCAGATACCAGGAGAGACCGTCCCGGTTGGGACGCCCGATGATCAGATACCAGAGGGCGAGCGCGCTGAAGTAGACCAGCCCGGCCAGGGAGAGGGGGATGTTGCGCGGAAGCGTGGCCCACGGGCTTTGCAGGACGTGGTCGCACCCGCCGCCGGTGATCTCGCAGACGGTGCGGAAGAGCCCGGGTCCGCTCTGTCCGGCCGAGAGATGGAAGCGGGTCAGGGTCAGGCTGATCCAGGCGCCGAGAACAGCCAGGACCACCACCACGGCCACCCGCCTGTCCTGCCCTGCCGCCAGCCGCGGCCGGGCACTCTCTTGCCGTTCGCTCATGCCGGATTCCTCGCCCCAAAATGCCCTGGAAGTCGGCGTGATGGTAGCACTCCTGCACACTGAAAAGCGCATGCCCGTGGCGGCCTCGGGCTCGAAGTCTGACGCGAGCTTCGGCTGGGCAGCCCCCGTCTTCGGGAAAGACGCCGCAAATCCCCCCTGCGCAGCCACTCCACTCGGGAATCCCGCCGCGAATCAGGCGAGCGGAGCCACCGAATTGGGGACATCTGCCGCGAATTTCGCGGCGCCGGCCTTGCAGCTCCATCTTTTCGATGCAAATCGCGGGATATTTGCGGCGGAAATCCCGGGCGAAGCCTCTCGGCCCGATAAATTCGCGTCTGAGATCTTCAGTACGATCCTGGAAGAGCACGAACATGACGCGAATTTCCGAGGTTCTGCCGCAAGTTGTCACGGTTTCGCGGCGGTTCGTCCGGGTTTCGCGGCAAAACCCGCGGGTTCCGCGGTGAAACCGGATATGCACGAACCGCCCGATCTAATGGGGATTACTCTGCTCGGCAGACTGGATGACCACATGCCCACCATCCGCGACCCGGATGTGGAGATCGTGCCCAGCCATCAGCGACATCCCCACCAGAGGCGTTGCGTTCACTCCGTCGACCTCGACGTGCCGTTCCTGGCCGTCCCACAGAACAGTTACGCCGTAGATGTCGAACACCTCTTCGCTGCCGTTGGCCAGCAGGGCTCGACCGCGACTCAGGCGGGCAAGGCATAGTGCTGTGACCAAAAGGGGTGGGAGCGTGAGAAAGCCATTGAAGCCTGTATCGATCACGGCGTCGACCTCGCGCTCGTGCCCTCCGGGTCCTTGGACCCGGAGGCGGATGACGGCCTCGTAATCCGTATTGACAGTCCCCGTGATCATGCGTGTTTCCGCAGGAGATGTCCCCCGATGCGGTGGAGTGTCCGCGAGCCGACACGCACGCACCAGATCTCGGCGTCCGGATGCCGGGCGAGCAGACGCTCCGAGGCGGTCAGCGCATTGTCGGCGACGACATACTCTCCACGGTCGACGTCAATGGCTACGACCTTCCCCTGCTGGGTTGGCTCGACTTGGCCACGGATGTCTCGTTCGTAGAGGGCATCGCCGCGCCGGGCTGTCTCCTCGGGAGAATAACGGGATTGCCGGGTCGTCATGAGGTTTCTCCGGTCGGCAACAGAGGGAATCTCTTGTCGCGTCCATCTGTATCATACAGGCCGGGGCCGCGCCTGGGGGTGAGGCCCCCATGCGCTAGACTTCCGGCCGGGCCGCTGTGCTCTTCGATGAGGCGATCATGTCTGAAACAGGATGGAAGCAGCTCCTTGCCGGCGATCCCTGGTCCGCCGGACCGGGACGGTCTCCGCGATACCCGATCGACGCGTATTCGGAATTCATGCCGCCTCCGCGCCTCGGCCGCAAGCCGTGCGGCGGGGTGGATCCGGTGCTGTTCGCGGCGGACGACCCGTGGGGATGGCACGTCTCCGAGTATGAGCAGGCGTTCGAGCTCGATCCCGGTCTGGCGCATCTGGCGACGGAGCTTTTGCATGGGCTGCGGCGGCTGGGACGCGGCGAGTCCGGCCATGGCATCTCGCGCAAGAAGCTGGAGAAGAACCCCTACTGGCCGGACGAGCTGCTGCGCACGGGAGCGCCGGCCGGAGAGCGCTATGTGGTGCTCGCGCCGCTCGCCCTGGCGCGCACCCAGGACGACAAGGGACGGGTGCGCTGGACGGTCTTCGGCGGCAGCGAGCAGGGACCGTCGCGCGGGTTCTGGCGAGGTTTCTGGAGCGCTCCCGGGGTCGAGCGGCCGGCGGCGGAGGCTTTCGGATTTGTGCAGCGGCTGCTGCTCACCGCCTATGGGGAGAGCGCGCTCGAACCGACGAGCGCATCCCTGAAGTCTGCCGGGCTCCGGATTCTGGCGGCTGACTCCGACGGCCCGCTGCCGTCGTGGACGGCGCCTTTCCTCTGGCGGGCGGGCGAGCCGCTGGACGGGGTGCGCTGGCTTCTCACCTTCGAGCCCTTCGCCGGGCTGCCCGAGGCGGTGCGGCGGGCGTACATGGGAGGCGCTCTGCATCTGCTCCCCTTCCCCGGCAGCCTGGTGTTCTGGGGCACGGCGGACTATGCGGAGCTGGCGCGCGAGCTGCCGTTGGCCGGCCAGATCCCCCTTCTTCATGCTTTCGAACGCTGCGAGGCGCCGCGCCGGTTGCGCGTGCCGCAGTCGGGCTGGCTGCACGAGCCGCGGGAGGACCGGTCGGCGGGGCAGCCTGCGCAGCCCTCCGACAGCGAGCCGCAGGGGACGCACGGACCGTTCCGCAACATGTTCCGCCGGACGCATCGCTGGGCGCGGGTGGAGCGCTTCGCGGACGAGCTGGCGGTCTCCGGTCACGAGGACAAGGTGGCGCACGTCCTGTTCAGCACGGCGGCCGACGATCTCGGGCTCTACGGCAAGCCGATGGCGCGCAACTCCCAGCTCTGGACGCGCGATCACCGCCTGCTGCTCGACGGACCGCGGGCCGGACGGGAAGAGCTCGCCGCGGCGGCGCGGCAGCTTCGGGCCGGCGGCCTGTTCGGCTACCGCTTCCAGTATCCCGCGATGCGCGTCGGGCGCCACGAGGTGTACTGGCACCGGCCGCTCGCCGCCTGCATTCCGGACGGCGGCGAGCCGCAGACGATCGCCGGCGCTCCGCTCGGGTATCTGACCGCCTATGCCGAGCCAGTCACTGATCTGGCACACCCGGTCGAGCTCTGGCCGCGGCTGCTCGTCCGCCCCGAGCATCAGGCCGCGATCGAGCTGCTGCGCTCGGCGGACGGCGAGGGCCATCCGCGCACGGTGATCAACGCCCGCAAGCTGCTCGACGCCTGGGAGCTGCTCGGCCGGCGGCCGCTGCCGCCGGATTTCGCGCGGGTGCTCCTCACCCTGCCGGGCAAGGAGTCGCTCGCCGAGTGGCTGGACGCGCTGCCGCGGCAGGCCGCCGACGCCGGCGCGGGACACCTGCTGGCCACGGCGTTGCGCTCGCGGATCGCCCTGACGGGAGCGACGGACGCGAAGACGGACGAGCCGTTGACCTTCCACCGCACGGCGCGGCGTTCGTTCGAGACCGCCTACTGGAAGGAGATCGCCAGGCTGTCGACCGGGCGGTTCCGCAACAAGGACAACGCCGACTGTGTGCTCGATCCACCGACGCAGGCACGCCTGCCCCATCCGGCGCGCGATCTGGAACGGCTGGGCGAGTACCTGTTGGACTACTACACCCGCGTCATCGCGCGCTACGGGCTCGATCCGCACACGGCGGTGGGCGACCTCCCCTTCCGCTGGCGCACCGCGTTCGACTTCGCCTGGTCGGGCGGCTGGCTGGGCAACCAGGAGGGGCAGCTCGAAGAGCGCGATCTGCTGGTGCGCATTCCGGGCCGCGACCGCAGCCGGGCGGTGATCATGGCCGATCACTACGACACCGCCTACATGGAGGATGAATACGGCTACGGGCACGGCGGCCACGGTCCGCGTCTGGCGGCGGCCGGCGCCGACGACAACCACTCGGCGACCGTGGCGCTGATGCTCGCGGCGCCGGTCTTCTGCGAGCTGAGCCAGGCCGGGCGCCTCGCCTGCGACGTCTGGCTGGTGCACCTGACCGGCGAGGAGTTCCCCTCGGACTGCATGGGAGCGCGCCACCTGACCGAGCGCCTGGTCGCGCGGGACCTCCGCCTGCGCACCCGCGACGGGCGGTTCCACGATCTGTCGCGGACGCGCGTGCAAGGCGTCTACGTGCTCGACATGGTGGCGCACAACAACGACCGCCGCCACAACGTGTTCCAGATCTGCCCGGGCTTCGGCCGCGAATCGCTGTGGCTCGCCTATCAGGCGCACGTCGCGGGCCGGCTGTGGAACGCGGCGGCGCCGGCCTGGAACCGCCGCGCCCGCCGCAAACGGCCGGGCCAACGCCTGCCCGATCCCGCGGGCGCGACCGTGCCGCCGCTCGCTCTCCACCCGCAGCTCCTCGGCGAGGTGCGGCCGGTGCAGGACCCGCACAGCACGCTGTACAACACGGACGGACAGATCTTTTCCGACGCCGGTGTGCCGGTCGTCCTGTTCATGGAAAACTACGACATCAACCGCCACGGCTACCATGACAGCCACGACACGATGGAAAACATCGATCTGGACTATGGAGCGGCGGTGGCGGCGATCGCCATCGAGTCCGTGGCCCGCGCGGCGACCGAGCCGCCGCCGCTGCCGGAGGAGAAGGAGACGCGATGAGAATCCGCCCGATGAAGCCGCGCGACCGCGATCGCGTTCTGGACATCGTGACCGCCACCGGAAATTTCACCCCGGTCGAGATCGCCACCGCCCGCGAAGTGGTGGACGAAGGGCTGGCCGATCCGGAGAGCGGCTATTTCCTGTTCGTGGCGGAGGACGAGACCGGCGTGTCCGGCTATGAGTGCCACGGACCGACCCCGCTCACCGACGGCACCTACGACCTGTACTGGATCGCCGTCGATCCGCGGACCCAGGGGAGCGGCTACGGCCGGGCGCTGCTCCGCTTCGCCGAGGAGGACGTGCTGCGGCGCGGCGGCCGGCTGCTGCTGATCGAGACCTCCTCGCAGGAGAGCTATGGCGCGACGATCCGCTTCTATGAGAAGAGCGGCTATCCGCTGGTGGCGCGGATCAAGGGGTTCTACCGGCCCGGGGACGACAAGCTGATCTTCGCCCGCGATCTGACGGAGGTGGAGGCGCGAGCCTGAACGGGAGACGGGGTCTACCGCCGCGGCAGGCTCGGCACCCGGTTCAGCGCCTCGGCGGCGGCTTTCTGCTCGGCCATCTTCTTGCTCGGCCCCTCGCCGCGGCCGGCCAGCTCGCCGCCGACCAGGCATTCGACCGTGAAAATCTTGCTGTGATCGGGCCCGGCGGCTCCGGCGAGACGGTACTCCGGGAGGTCCCAGCCGAGCGCCTGGGTCATCTCCTGAAGCTGGGTCTTCGAATCTGAATGCAGGAGCTGGGTCCGCTCCTCTCCCGTCTGCTCCAGCATCGCCAGGATGACCTTGCGCGCGTCGTCGAGACCGCCGTCGAGATAGATGGCGCCGAAGACGGCCTCCATCGAGTCGGCGAGAAGTGACGGCTTGGTGCGGCCGCCGGAGCGCTCCTCACCGACGCCGATGAGCAGCGACGGTCCGAGGTCGAGACGTTCGGCGTGCTGCGCCAGGGAGGTGCGGCTGACGAGCTGCGCCTTGAGCTTGGACAGCTCGCCCTCGGGCAGCTCCGGATGCCGCTGATAGAGCCAGTCCGCGGTCACCATGCCGAGCACCGAATCGCCCAGGAACTCCAGCCGCTCATAGTGCTCGGGCACCCCCTGCTCGTTGGCCCAGGAGCGGTGCGTGATGGCGAGCTGCAGCAGTTCTGATCGCTTGAAACGGTGCCCCAGACGTTTTTCGAGGGGCGTTGTCGGTCGGCGTCCGAAGACCATCATCAGGCTCTCATGGTAGCAGGCAGTGTCCTCTACGAAAAAAGACTGCAAATGTTTAGCCAGCCCTAGCCGGAGCAGAAAAGCTCGGGCCGGACTGCGAGGCCGGGGAATTCAGCTAGGACTTGCCGGTCGGTGGTGACCAGAGGGAGTGCCAGGTGCCGTGCCAGAGCCACAAACTCGCAGTCATAGGCCGAGCACTTCGAAGTGACTACCAGGGAGAGGACCTCCGCAGACTCCACCTGATACTCACCTCCCTTCATCAGAGCTTCCGCCTCGCGGACGAGTTGGAGAGCCTCCCCCGCAGACAGCACCCCTTGGCGTATATAGAGCGCGAGAACATTGCGGAGCTCACTCCGCCAGAGCAGAGGAGCCAGCCACTCCGGGTCCTTCCTGAGGACCCCTCGTGCCTTGACCGAGTGCTCCCCCTGGATCAACAGGTATGCGATCAAGGAGGTATCGACGACAATCAAGGCCGGCCTTCCGATTTCGCCTTTCTCAGCAACTCGTCGGTCAGGGGCGGGAGAGCGATCTTCCTCTGGAGGGTGTCGACGCGGGCAAGGAATGCCTCAGGATCGATGCGCTGGCTCAAGAGAGAACGCTCCAGGCAGACGATCACCTCGCTGTTGATGCTGCGGTGGCTCTCCGCAGCGCTCTGCTTGAGGCGCTCATAGAGACCCTCCGGGACACCTTTCACAGTCAGCGTCGTCATTCGCACCTCCATTTTGGTTCCACTTCGGAACCCTCTTTGAGTTTAAGAGCCGCCTGGAGGAGAGTCAAGAGGGGACGGGTCTTTGGCTCACCGTCGCTTGAGTCGCTTGAGTTGCTTCTCCAAGTCCGCGAGCCGACTCTCAAGCTTGCCGTTCCGACTCTTGAGCTTGGCGTTTTCCTCCAAGACCACGGCCAGCTTCTTCTTCTCGGGCCTCCAGTCTCTGGCAGGTTGAATGACACGATCTTTAAGGTTGGCGAGCAAGTCCTCCCTGCTTCTATAACAGAAGCCTGGTTGGAGCCATGGACAATTTTCTCTTAGCTCTTCGAGAAGAGAGCCGATGGTGCTAGCGACATGCAGAACAGGCTGCACAGGAAGAGAGGGAAATGCCGCGACGATAATCTCCAGTTCTGAAATTACTCCTTTGGCCGAGGTGAGATCGGCAATGACGAAGGAAGATAGCCCCGCAAGGATCCGGATGGTCTCGCGGAGTTTCCTCTTTTGTGAGGGTTTAAAGTCAAACAGAATGGGAAGGTGGCCGTCATCTCGTAGTGCTTCCCTCATGGAATCCAGCACTGCTTTCCGGCGAGGGGTAAAATGACCAAGGATTAGAACTGCCTTCGTTGTCATGACGTCGATGACATTGCGGAGCTTCTCGTTGCGTAGAAGCATATAGACGAACTGAGCCATCTCCAGGTCATCGACCCGGATCTCGCGCATTCCTGTAGGTGTGACCAGGAGATCGCGCTGGACCGCGCTCTGCGCGTTCTGCAAGTCCCAGACGGCGATACCGTAGACTCGGGCCTCTCGGATATCGGCTCCATCCAGATCGACGCCGATAAATCGGGCTCTCTCCAGACGGGTTTGGTGCAGAATGGCCCTGCACAGCTTTGCTCTGATGAATTCTGCATCGGTCAGATTCGTCTGGCAAAGTGTAGCGCTGGTAAAATCTACCTCCCGGAGGTGAGCCCCCGCAAGGTTAGCATGACTAAGCGCGGCGCCCTGAAAATTAGTTGTATGGAACCGGGCGTCGAAAAGGTCTGCCTTCTCAAGCTCTGCACCAGTGAAGTCGGTCTCCCGCAGAGAAGCACCGTTGAGGAAAGCGCCATTGAGCTTGGCACCGGCCAGCCGAGCACCGCTCAAGTTAGCGTGGGCTAGGTTGGCTCTCGTCAGATCTGCACCGGTCAGATCCGCATCTCGAAGATCGGCGTTTCGGAGATCGGCAGCCACCAACTTGATCCCGGCGAGAGGCCAGCCCCGGAGATCGACATTTCGCAAGTCCACCCCAGGGAACTCAGGGATGACAGAAACCTGCTCTCGCCAAGAGGTCCACTCTGCTCGACAGCTTTTTTTGAAAAGATCAAGGATACTTGCTTCCATAAGACCCTCGCGGGTTTGCTAGCTAAGGCGGGTATTGGCGGAACACCTTATTGAGCCGTTTGGCAGATGGTCGCTTCTTCTCCGTCGTTACTATGGAGTTCGACGCTGGTCAAGTCATCAGAGGTCTGAATTCTTAGACTTTTGCACCAGCCCTCGTCGCCCTTTTGGCGCAGCGCCTCGAATTCCTCTTTAGCAAGACAAACTTGCATTGTCATGCCTTGGGCAGAAACGCTCACAGAAACGCTCTCGATGCCTTGTTTTTGACTATCCTCCATTCCACCTTCTATATAGTCACAAGCGTTTTGTGCCAAATCTTGTTCACCTAACGTGTCACCCCTAGCCGAACATGCCGCAGCACTCCCTGTGCCAGGAAAATAAAGACCGGGAAAGCCAGAACACAGGGACGTGCAATTCGGTTCCAGGTAAGTTTCATGGCTTGAACCTCCAGAGAAGCCCTTGTTAGCTCATGGGCGACTCGTTAATTATAACAGGCGACAATTGCAACCACCACTCTTCCCTAGCGCCGCCCGAAACGCCGCTCCAGATCCGAGTCCGTCATCTGCAAAACGATCGGCCGGCCGTGCGGACAGGCATAGGGCTGATCGGCCGCGAACAGCTCGCCGACCAGCGCTTCCATCTCCAGCGGCGAGAGCGGATGGTGCATCTTCACCGCGGACTTGCACGCGAGGCTGGCGGCCAGGGCGTCGAGAACGCGCCGGCGCAGATCCTCGGCCAGGGCTCCGCTCGCATCGCCGTCCTCGTTGGCCAGGGCGCGCAGCAGCCGCTCCGCGTCGTCGGCGGTGAGCACGGAAGGCACGGCGGTGAGCGCCAGGGTGTTGCCGGAGAGGCTCGCCACGCCGAAGCCGCACTCGTCGAGCGACGGCGCGAGCTCCAGGAGACGCAGCCGCTCGGCGGGGCCGAGCTCCAGGAGCGGCGGGGTCAACAGATGCTGCACCGCGGTGCGCTCGGCGCTCATCGCCCGCCGCAGCCGTTCATAGAGGATGCGCTCGTGCGCCACGTGCTGGTCGATGAGATAGAGGCCGTCCGGTCCTTCGAGCAGGATCAGCGTCCCCTTGTACTGGCCGAGCAGGCGGAACGGCCGCGCTTCGCCGCTGCGCCCCGACAGCGGCACCATGGGCCGCTGCACCGGCGCGTAGGAAGGCGTCGCCAGGCGATCGGGCATGCCGGGGACAGGCTCCGCGCCGCTCACCGTCACCGGCAGATCGCGGTGGTCGCCGCGGCGTTCGCCGTCCCAGGCGACCGGCCGCCGCTCGCCGAGGCCCTGCCAGGCGAAGGGGACATAGGGATCGGCGGCCGGCGGACGCAGCGGCGCCGCCTCCTCGCCGCGCGCTCTTTCGAGACCGCGGCGCAGGGCGTCGTGGACGCGGTCGAGCAGGCCGGGATCGCGGAAACGGACTTCCGATTTCTGCGGATGGACGTTGACGTCGACGTCCTCCGGCGGCACGTCGAGGAACAGGAAGAGCGCCGGGAAGTCCTCGCTCTTCCACTCCTCCCGCACCGCGCGGTAGTAGGTGGCGAGCACCAGGCGGTCGCGCAGCAGGCGGCGGTTGACGAAGACGAACTGGCGCCGTCCGCTCGCCGTCTGCGGATCGCCCAGGAAGCCGGAGATGTGCTCTCCCGTCGATCCGATCGAGGGGATGCTGACCGCCGGGATCTCGGCCAGGCGGTCCGCCAGCTCGCGGCCGAAGATCTGCCCGATCCGCTCGCGCGGGCCGTGCTCGCCGCGGTTCGCCAGCACGTCGAGCAGATTGCGCCCCTCGTGGATCACCAGGAAACGGACGTCCGGCCGCGCCAGCGCATAGCCCTGCACCACCTCCAGGCAGCGGCGCAGCTCGGTCTGCGGCGTCTTCAGGAACTTGCGGCGCGCCGGGACGTTGAAGAACAGCGAGCGCACGTCGATCGTCGTCCCTTGAGGCCGGGCGAGCGGCTCGGCCACCCGCACCCGGCCGCCCTCGATGAAGACGCGGTGGCCCTCCCCCGGCCGCTCGGCGGTGGTCAGCTCCACCCGCGACACCGCGGCGATCGAGCACAGCGCCTCGCCGCGGAAGCCCAGCGTCGCCACCCGCTCCAGATCCTCGAAGCTGCCGATCTTGCTGGTGGCATGGCGGTCGAAGGCGAGAAGCGCGTCGTCCCGTCCCATGCCGCAGCCGTCGTCGGACACCGCGACCCGCGCCTTGCCGCCGGTTTCGAGCTGCACCTCGACCTCGCGGGCGCCGGCGTCGAGCGAATTCTCCACCAGCTCCTTGACCACCGAAGCGGGCCGCTCCACCACCTCACCGGCGGCGATCTGGGAGACGAGGGTGTCGGAAAGAAGATGGATGCGCGCCATGCAGGGGATTGTACAGGCGTCAGAAATCGCATCCTATGACAAACTTGTCGTCTGCGCAGGATGGCATAGATCCGTAGGGTGCGCTCCGCGCACAAAGGACGGCTGCGGCAGATTGCCGAGCCCGGCCTCCCAACCCAGGGCGTTGCCCTGGGCTAAGGAAACCCCGGGCCTCCGGCCCTCCACCCCACCCAGAATTAGTTTTTCGGCCCGGAGGGTCGTGTTTCCTTAGCCCAGGGCAACGCCCTGGGTTGGGAGGGCGCCCCCTATCTCCGGAACTCCCGCATCTCGCCGTCCGCCAGCTCCAGGAGCAGCAGCGCCCCCTCGGCCGACTTCACCTCGCCGCGGCCATAGATGGTGAGGTTGAGGATGTCTCCCGCCTTGACCGCGGCGGGCGCCGGACCGCCGACCAGCGGCGGCAGCGGCAGGAGCTCCGGGCTGTTGGCGCGGCGCGGCAGCACCTCCGGCAGCGAGCCGGGGTCGCGGATCGGCCGCGCGCAGTTGTCGCAGCGGCCGCAGGCGCCCTCCATCTCCTCGCTGAAATAGTCGGCCAGGTTGCGCCAGCGGCAGCGGGCGGTCTGGGCGTATAGCACCATGCGCTTCAGGCGCTCGCGGTCTCTCTCCGCCCGCTGCTCGTAGCGGTGCGACAGCTCGGTGAGCTCGTCCGGCAGCAGACCGGCGCGCAGCAGGCGGATCTCGCCGGGCTCCGGCTCGTCGATGAGGCCCATGTCCTTCATCGCCGCCAGCACCACCCGTACCTTGGCCAGCGCCACGTCGGACCGCCGCTGGATGTCGGCGATCGGCGCCGGCTGCTGGTCCGCCTTGTGGCGCCCGAGAGCGCGGTAGACGGCGGCGAAGTGCTCCGGCCGCGGATAGCGGCTGTTCAGGAAGAAGAGCTGCGTGTTGCGGTCCTCCGGCCGATAGAGAAGGATGCAGCGCGCCGGCTCGCCGTCCCGGCCGGCGCGGCCGGCCTCCTGGTAGTACGACTCCAGCGAGCCCGGCAGGTTGTAGTGGATCACGAAGCGGATGTCCGGCTTGTCGATCCCCATCCCGAACGCGTTGGTGGCGACGATCGCCTCCACCGTCCCGGCCATGAACCGGTCCTGTGCCTTCTTGCGCTCGCGGGTCGACAGCTTGCCATGGTAGCGCGCCACCGGCATCCCCAGCGATTCGAGGTACGCCGTCACCGTCTCGCAATCGCGCACCGTCGAGGTGTAGACGATGCCCGTGCCGTCGATCTCGCGGAGGAGACGCGCCAGATGCTCGTTCTTGGCCGCCTCGTCGCGCACCGGGATGACCTCGAAATGGAGGTTCTCGCGGTAGATGCCGGTGTCGATCACTTCCATGTCCTCGCGGCCGAGCTGGCGCAGGATGTCCTCGACGACGTCGGCGGTCGCGGTGGCGGTGAGCGCCAGCACCGTCGGATTGCCGAGCGCTTCGATCGCCTCCCGCAGGCGCAGGTAGTCGGGGCGGAAGTCGTGCCCCCACTGCGAGATGCAATGCGCCTCGTCGATCACGAAGACGTCGACCTGGTTGGTCTTGAGGGTGCTGAGGAAGTCCGGCCGCGCCAGCCGTTCCGGCGTGACGAAGATGAATTCGCGCTGCTCCTTCACGATCTCTTCCATCACCGCGCGCTCTTCTTCCGCGGTCAACGTGCTGTTGACCTGGGCCGCGTTGATCCCCAGCTCGTGGAGCTTGTCGACCTGGTCCTTCATCAGCGAGAGGAGCGGCGAGACGATGACCGTGATGCCCGGCAGCTCCGAGCCCGGGAGCTGATAGCACAGCGACTTGCCGGCGCCCGTCGGCATGATGGCGAGGGTGTCTCTCCCCGCCAGCACCGAACGGATGACCTCTTCCTGCCCCTCGCGGAGCGACTTGAAGCCAAATTTGCGCCGCAAGGTGCGGCGGAGTGTCGTCATTCCAAGATCTGCCATGGCTTTCCCCCTTAGCAACCAGCGTGCCCAGAGGGGGCTCGGCGCAGGCCACTGCCTTTCTCTTGACAGTCTACAGGAGCCGTGGCACGCTCAGTCCTGTCGAATGTCTAGAGGAAGCGTTGAGGAGAGCGCCATGGCCCAGCCCAAAGCCGACCTGTTGCAGGGGACGTTGGACCTGCTGATTCTCAAGACCCTCGCCCTCCAGCCGGCGCACGGCTGGGGCATTTCGCAGCGCATCCAGCAGATGTCGCGCGACGTGCTCCAGGTGAACCAGGGCTCCCTCTACCCCGCTCTCCAGCGCCTGGAGCAGCAGGGGTGGATCGATTCCGCGTGGGGGCTCTCGGAGAACAACCGGCGCGCCCGCTTCTATCGCCTCACCGACGCGGGACAGCGGCAGCTCGCCGCCGAGACGGAAAACTGGGAACGCCTGTCCGCGGCGGTCGGCCGCATCCTGCAAACCGCCTGAGCGACCGAGGAGCCAACGACCCATGAACGGAATCCGTACTCTCCGGCTCGGCATGCGCTCTCTCCTCCACCGCGACCGCGAAGAGCAGCGGATCGACGAGGAGATGCGTTTCCACATCGAGATGCAGACCGCCCAGAACGTCGAGCGCGGGATGAGCCCGCAGACGGCGCGCACCGCGGCGCTGCGCGCCTTCGGCGGCGTCGAGAAGGCGAAGGAGCAGTGCCGCGAGACGTGGATCACCCGGCGCTGGGAGGAGCTGGCGCAGGACCTCCGCTACGGTCTGCGGTCGTTGCGCAAGAGCCCCGGCTTCGCGGCGGTGGTCGTCGTCTCGCTGGCGCTCGGCATCGGCGCCAACACCGCGATCTTCAGCGCCGTGCACAGCGTGCTGCTGCGGCCTCTCCCCTATGCCGGCGGCGACCGCGTGATCGTGCTGCGGCAGCAGGAGAAGCTCGCCGGCTTGGAAGACGTGGGGATCTCGGCGCTCGAGATGGCGGACTACCGGGCGCGCAGCCGGACGCTCTCCGGCATCGCGGAATACCACACCATGACCTTCAACCTGGTGAACCTGGTGCGCCACGGCGCTCCGGAGCGCGTGCGGACCGGCGTCGTGTCGTCCAACTTCTTCTCCGTGCTCGGCGTCAAGCCGCTGCTCGGCCGCGATTTCACCGCCGACGACGAGAAACCGGGCGCGGTGCCGGTGCTGGTGCTCTCCTATGAGTACTGGCAGAACAACCAGGCCGGCGATCCGGCGGTGCTCGGCAAGGCGCTGGAGATGAACGACAAGGCGCACATGGTGATCGGCGTGCTGCCGCCGGTGACGCAGTATCCGGACGCCAACGACGTCTACATGCCGACCACGGCGTGCCCGTTCCGCTCCGCTCCCCACATGCTGACCGACCGCTCGATGCGGATGGTCAACGCCATCGCCCGCCTGGCGCCCGGGGTCCCGCTCGCCCGCGCCGCGGCGGAGACGGCCGGCATCCTGCGCCAGATGGAGCGCGAGCATCCCGGCGACTATCCGCCGGCCCAGGGCTTCGCCACCTCGCTCGTCGCGCTGCGCGACGAGCTGACCCGCGGCGCCCGCACGACGCTGCTGATCCTGCTCGCCACGGTCGGCCTCGTGCTCCTCATCGTCTGCGCCAACGTGGCCAACCTCACCCTCGCCCGCCAGGTGAGCCGCGAACGCGAGCTCGCGGTGCGCACGGCGCTCGGCGCCGGCCGCGGCCGGCTGGCGCGCCAGCTCCTCACCGAAAGCACGCTGCTGGCCCTGACCGGCGGCCTCCTCGGCCTGCTGCTCGCCGCCGG
Source organism: Thermoanaerobaculia bacterium (assembly GCA_036264355.1). Classification (GTDB taxonomy): domain Bacteria; phylum Acidobacteriota; class Thermoanaerobaculia; order Multivoradales; family UBA5704; genus UBA5704. The sequence continues at coordinate 32,786 of DATARD010000208.1, read as the reverse complement.
CGCGCTGCGTCTCCTGGTGACCTTCGTCACCCGCTTCACCCCGCGGGCCGGCGAGATCTCGATCGACGGCACGGTGCTGCTCTTCACCCTGATTGTGTCGCTCGTCACCGGTCTCGCCTTCGGCGCCCTCCCCGCGCTGTCGGGCACCGAGCCGGCCGACGCGCTCAAGGAAGGCGGCGACCGCGCCGGCAGCGGCGGCGCCGGCCTGCGCTTGCGCAACGGTCTGATCGTCGCCCAGCTCGCGCTCTCCTTCATGCTGCTGATCGGCGCCGGGCTCATGCTGCGCAGCCTGCTCAAGCTGCAACAGGTGGACCCCGGCTTCCACACCGGCCAGGTGCTGACCGCGGGGATCGATCTCAACTGGTCGCGCTACGACACCGAAGAGAAGCGGCTCGACTTCTACCGCCGGCTGCTGCCACGCCTCGCCGCCCTGCCCGGCGTAACGCAGGTCGCGTTCGGCTCGACCTTCCCGCTCAACGACTCGCAGCCATGGACCAACTCCTTGCGGATCGAAAGCCGTCCGCTCCCCGCCGGGCAGGCGGCACCGCGGGTGGACATGCGGGTGGCGAGCCCGGAGTACTTCACGACGCTGGGCATCCCGCTCCTCTCCGGCCGGACGTTCACCCAGCAGGACGACGCCAAGACGACCCTGGTCGCCGTGGTCAATCGCGCGATGGCACGCCGTTTCTGGGGATCTCAGGACCCGGTCGGCCAGCGCCTCTCGTTCGACGGCGGCAAAAGCTGGAGGACGGTGGTCGGCGTGATCGGCGACGTCAAACAGTACGGCCTCAATCATGAGCCGAGCGAAGAGGTCTACCGGCCGCTGGCGCAGGTCCCGCTGCTCGGCGGCCACGTCCTGCTGCGCACCGCCGGCCAGCCCAAGGCGCTCGAATCCGGCCTGCGCGAAGCCGTCCGATCGATCGACGCCGAGCAGCCGGTCTACGCCGTGCGCACGGTCGAAGAGACGCGCGCCGAATCGCTCGCCGCGCCCCGCCTCACCGCCACGCTGCTCGGCCTCTTCGCGCTCCTCGCCCTGATCATCACCGCCACCGGCATCGCCGGCCTGATCGCCTTCTCGGTGAGCCGGCGGACGCACGAGATCGGTATCCGCATGGCGCTGGGAGCGGTGCGCGGCAGCGTCCTCTGGATGGTGCTGCAGCAGGGGGCGGCGCTGGTGCTCGGCGGTCTCCTGCTCGGCGTCGCCGGAGCGCTCGCGTTCACCAGAGTGCTCGCCAATCTCCTCTTCCAGGTGCAGCCGACCGATCCGCTCACCTTCCTCACCGTCTTCCTGACCCTGCTCGCCGTCGCCGCCGTGGCCTGCCTCCTGCCGGCGCGGCGGGCGACGATGATCCAGCCGATCGTGGCGTTGCGGAGCTATTGAGGGAGCCCTCACCCCCGACCCCTCTCCCACACACCCTCACACCCACCCGGGAGAGGGGAGACTGGCACAAGGCGGCATGCCGGTATGATTTGATCCGGTGACGCAAAGAGAAAGGATGGCCCGGATGCACGCGATCCCCCTCCGACATGACGACGTCTTTTATCCGGAGTCCGACGGCCAGCCGATGGGTGAGACCGAGCTGCACCGCGATGAGATCGTCTACCTGATCGAAGCCCTCCAGGAGCGCTTCGAGGAGGAGGCCGATATCTATGTCGGAGGCAACCTCTTCCTCTACTACCGGGAGGGGGACCCGCGGAAGGTCATCTGCCCCGATGTCATGGTCGTGCGGGGCGTCCCCAAGCTGCCGCTCCGCCGAACCTTCCAGATCTGGGAGGAAGGCGAGGTCCCGTGCCTGGTCGTCGAGGTCAGCTCGGACAGCACACAGGGGAACGACTTCAACAGCAAGAAGGATCTCTACGAGCATCTCGGCATCGACGAGTACTTCCTCTACGACCCGCTCGCGATCCGGGACCCGCAGCTCCAAGGTTTCCGCCTGGCGGACGATGGACACTACCAGCCGGCGGACCCGGGGCCGGACGGCTCCCTGGTCAGCCACACCACCGGCATGACGCTCCGCTTGGAGGGAGAGCGCATCCGGGTGGTTGAGACCACGACCGGCCGGCGGTTTCTGCGGGATGCGGAGCTGCGCCGTGAGTTACGACGGCTTTCGAAGACGTAAGGGCCACAACGGCCCATGGGTTGGGTGGGCGCATGTGACGGACGGCCCGCGGTTTTGTAGGGGCGGTCCGCAGGATGCCGTCAGGCACCCTGCGTGGCCGCCCTGGGCGGGCGGAAGATCCAGCCAGTGCCCAACCCTCCTGAAGACGTATAGTCCCTCTCCGATCCGTCGGTCCTTTTCGTCCTTGCTGTCCTTTTTCGTCCTTCTCAATCTTGAAAGGCCACCTCCCGGCGCTTTGCCAGATTGAGACGCCGCACGCTGTGCTGTCACCACAGAACGCAGTGCTGTCGCGGTCGTACACAGTGCGGCCACTGCCGCACGCAGTGCAGTGACGGACGGACGAAGTGCGGTCACGGTCGCACGTAGTGCAGTGACAGTCGCACGAAGTGCAGTGACAGTCGTACGTAGTGCAGTGACCGTCGTACGTAGTGCAGTGACAGTCGTACGTAGTGCAGTGACCGTCGCAAGCTGTGCGGTGACGGTCGCACGCAGTGCACTGACAGTCGCACGCGGTGCGGTGACGGTCGCACGCAGTGCCGGTTGCGCCTAGGAGGCCTCTCCCAGCGCCGCGGCTTTCGCGGTGACGCCCAGGGCTTCGAGCTCGGGGACGTCGCGCCCTTTCACTGCCGGCCAGGCGACGCGGCGGGCGGCCAGGGCGGCGTCGAGGCGCTGCCAGAGCTCGCGGTGGAGCACCGGCTTGCCTTCCATCGTCTTCCAGCCGCGCTTCTTCCAGCCGTCGAGCCAGCCGGAGGCTCCGTTCCTCAAATAGTCGGAGACGGTGTGGACCGCCACCCGGATGCCCGGCGGCAGCGCTTCGAGGGCGGCGAGGGCGGCGAGGAGGTCGAGCTGGTTCGAGGAGGCTCCGGGATGATGGCCGGAGAGGGCTCTTTCGTTTCCCTGGTGGCGGACCAGCGCGGCCCAGCCGGCTTTGCGGCCGGCGCAGGAGACGCGGAGGAAGATCTCGGCGTCGGGTGGCGGGGGCGGCGGCTCGGCGGGACCGAGCATCGCGGCGAGACCGGCGGACCCGGGAGACACGGTGCCTTTCCGCTGCGCCTTGATCGCCGCGGTGGCGAGCTCGTCGGCGCGCTCGTTCCAGCGGTCGCCGGCGTGCCCTTTCACCCAGTCCCACTTGATGTGGTGTTCTTTGATCAGCTCGGCGAGGCGGCGCCAGAGGTCGACGTTCTGCAGCTCGCCGTCCTTGCGCTTCCAGCCGTTGGCGATCCAGCCCTTGAGCCAGAGGGTGACGCCCTTCCTCAGATATTGCGAGTCGGTGATCAGCCGCACCTTGCAGGGCTGCTTCAAGGCTTCGAGGCCGCGGATGGCGGCGGTCAGCTCCATGCGGTTGTTGGTGGTCTTCGCCTCGCCGCCGGAGAGCTCGCGCGTCTTGCCGCTCACCGGGTCGATGAGGATCGCGGCCCAGCCGCCGGTGCCGGGATTGGGATCGGCGCCGCCGTCGGTGTAGATGGTCACCTGCGGCATGGCGGAATGGGGGGCGGCGGGGGCGATGGCGGGCGACATGGCGCGGGATGGTACCGCAGAGGCAGGCCCCCTTGCCGCGTTTTCCGATTTGCCGGCGATTTGGATACAATCTGGACAAGGCTGTGGAGGTACCACTCCTTTCGCGGAAGCTCACCCAATGGAATCTCTTCAAACCAGTCATCCTCCAGGTACGCCTCCGGCCGGTATCGACAAAGCCCTGACCGGCATCGCCGGCTTCGACGAGATCACCCGCGGCGGCCTGCCCACCGGCCGGCCGACCCTGGTGTGCGGCGGCCCCGGCTGCGGCAAGACACTCTTCGCCATGCAGTTCCTGGTGGCCGGCGCCACCCGCTTCGACGAGCCCGGGGTGTTCATGAGCTTCGAGGAGCGCACCGACGAGCTGGCGAAGAACGTGGCGTCGCTCGGCTTCGACCTCTACGACCTGATGGGGCGGCAGCGCCTCGCCATGGACACGGTCGTCATCGACCGCAGCGAGATCGAGGAGAGCGGCGAGTACGATCTCGAGGGCCTCTTTCTCCGCCTCGACTTCGCCATCCAGTCGGTGGGCGCCAAGCGGGTGGTGCTCGACACCATCGAATCGCTCTTCTCCGGCTTCCAGAACGAAGCCATCCTGCGCTCCGAGCTGCGGCGGCTGTTCCACTTCCTCAAGGACCGGGGGGTGACGGTGGTCATCACCGGCGAGCAGGGCGAGGGGCTGCTCACCCGCCAGGGTCTCGAAGAGTACGTGTCGGACTGCGTGATCCTGCTCGACCACCGCATCAACGACCAGGTCTCCACCCGCCGCCTGCGGATCATCAAGTACCGCGGCTCGGCGCACGGCACCAACGAGTATCCGTTCATCATCGACGAGCACGGCCTGGAGGTGATGCCGGTCACCGGTCTCCACCTGCGCCATCCGGCGAGCCGGGAGCGGATCTCCTCCGGCGTCGAACGCCTGGACACCATGCTGGGAGGCCAGGGGTTCTTCCGCGGCAGCAGCGTCCTGGTCTCCGGGACCGCGGGCACCGGCAAGAGCAGCCTGGCGGCGCACTTCGCGGACGCCACCTGCCGCCGCGGCGAGCAGTGCCTGTACATTGCCATGGAGGAGTCGCCGGAGCAGATCCTCCGCAACATGCGCTCGATCGGCCTCGACCTGGAGCGGTGGGCGAAGAACGGCCTGCTGCGCTTCATCGCCAGCCGCCCCACGCTGTTCGGGCTGGAGATGCACCTCGCCACGATCTTCCGCGCCGTGCAGCAGGTCTCTCCGTCGGTGGTCATCGTCGATCCGATCTCCAACCTCTCCACCATCGGCTCGCTCACCGAGACGATGTCCACCTTGCTGCGTCTGGTCGACTCCCTGAAGGCGAAACAGATCACGGCGCTGTTCACCAGCCTGACCTCGACCGGCGACGAGGAGAACGAAACCCATCTCGGGGTCTCCTCGCTGATGGACACCTGGATCTCGCTGCGCAATCTGGAGCACAACGGCGAGCGCAACCGCGGAATCTATGTGCTCAAATCGCGCGGCATGAACCACTCCAACCAGATCCGCGAGTTCCTCTTGACCTCGCAGGGAGTCCGGTTGGAGGACGTCTACCTGGGCAAGGAAGGTGTCCTGACCGGCTCGGCGCGGCTCGCCCAGGAAGCGCGGGAACGGGCCGATTCCACCCAGCAGCGCGAAGAGCTCGCCGCTCTGCAACGGCGGCTCGACCGCAAGAAAGCCGCCCTGGAGGCGCAGGTCTCCCTGCTGCAGGCCGAATTCGAGGCGGAGGCCGAAGAGGTCCGCAAGCGGAACCTGGAGGCAGATCGTCGGGAGCAGGATCTGATGGCGGACCGTCAAGCCATGGCGGCCGTCCGCCTGGCGGACCGCAATTCCAGTGAGAAAGAGCCGTGATCATGAGCGACAAGAAGTGGAACCTGAGGCTCTACATCGCCGGGCAGACCCCCAAATCGATGGTGGCTCTCGCCAATCTGCGGCGCATCTGCGAGCAGCACATGGACGGGCGGTATACGATCGAGATCATCGACCTGATGGCCAACCCCAGGCTCGCGCGGCAGGACCAGATCGTGGCCATCCCGACCCTCGTGCGGGAAATTCCGTCGCCGCTCAAGCGGATCATCGGCGACCTGTCGAACACCGAGAGGGTGCTGGTGGGCCTGGACGTCGTTCCACGCGAAGCCTGATGCGCGGCTCACGGATTGCATAGGTACGGACTATGGACGGACCGGGACCAGAGACAAATGCTGAGGAGGACGCCGAGTACGCGTCCCCTGAAGCTCCGCTCTACGCGCTCCGTCTCTACATCACCGGCAAGACACCGAACTCCCTGCGCGCGATCACCTGCGTGAAAGAGATTTGCGAGCGGCATTTCCCGGGGCGGTACCAGCTCCAGGTGGTCGATCTCTACCAACAGCCGGCGCTGGCGGAGGGAGATCAGATCGTCGTCGCCCCAACCCTGGTCAAACGCTCCCCCGCGCCGCTGCGGCGGGTGATGGGCAACCTTTCGGACAGCCACCGGGTCCTGAGCAGCCTGGACCTCCACCCCACGATCGCTTGATGACCCAGAATCCTCCTGAAGCGCAGCTTCTTTCCGAGCTCGACGGCTTGCGGATCCGTCTCGGCGAGGCGGAGGACACCATCCGCGCCATCCGCGGCGGCGAGATCGACGCGCTCGTGGTGTCGGGCCCGAAGGGCGATCAGATCTTCACCCTCGAAGGCGCCGAGCACTCCTACCGCGTCTTCCTGGAGCAGATGCACGAGGGCGCGGTGACGCTCGCCGCCGCCGATCACATCGTCCTGTTCTGCAACCGCCGCTTCGCCGAGATGGTGGCGACGCCGCTCGAAGAGGTGATCGGCAGCTCGCTCGACCGCTTCGTCCGCGAGGCGGACCGGCCCGCTCTGGCGGCGCTGCTTTGCGAAGGTCTCACGGTGGGAGGCAAAGGCGAGCTGACGCTGGTGGGACGTCAGGGGCAGGCCGTCCCGGTCTATCTCGCGACGAGCGCCCTGCCGATCGAAGCGGAGATCCAGGCCCTCTGCCTGGTGGTGACCGATCTCACCGAGCAGAAGCGCAACGAGCAACTCGTCACCGACGAGAAGTTGGCCCGGTCGGTCCTCGAAGCCGCCAACCAAGCCAAGGACCGCTTCCTCGCGACCCTGAGCCATGAGCTGCGCACGCCGTTGACCCCGGTGCTCGCCGCCGTCTCCGGCCTGCAGGAAGACGCCCGGCTGCCGGACGACGTGCGCTCCCAGCTTGCCAGGATGCGCCGCAACGTCGAGCTCGAAGCGCGGCTGATCGACGACATGCTCGACCTCACCCGGATCTCCCGCGACAAGCTGCCGCTGCACCGCGGCGTCTCGGACCTCCGGCAGGTGCTCGACGATTCGTTGCAGACCGTGCAGGTGGGCCTCGCCGAAAAGCGCCTGCGCCTGGTCGTCGAGTTGGCGGGCGAGGACCACCGCGTCTGGGCGGACACCCCGCGGCTGACCCAGGTGTTCTGGAACCTGTTCAGCAACGCCGTCAAGTTCACTCCCGAGGAAGGCACGATCACCGTCCGCTCGCGGCGCGAGCTGACACCGGCCGGCTCCGAGATCACCATCGAGGTCGTCGACACCGGCATCGGCATCGAGCCCGACGTGCTGGACACCGTCTTCGACGCGTTCCAGCAGGGGGAGACGGCGATCACCCGCCGCTTCGGCGGTCTCGGGCTGGGGCTCACCATCAGCCAGGCGATCATCGAATTCCATGGCGGCAGCCTGTCGGCGAAGAGCGCCGGCAAAGGACAGGGCGCGACCTTCGCCGTCCGTCTGCCGGTCGGCGAGCTTCGCGTCGCCGAGGCTGTCAGCGAAGCCGCCGCGGCCCAGGTGGCCAAAGCGCCGCTCCACGAGCCCGGTGGAGCGCCCTCTTCGCACATCCTGCTGATCGAAGACCACGACGACACCGCGGACGCCATGGCGGACCTGCTGCGCAGCCTGGGATACGAGGTCTCCGTGGCCGGCTCCGTCGCCGCCGGCCTCACCGCGGCGGAGCACCTCGCCGGCCGCATCGATCTCGTGTTGAGCGACCTCGGCCTGCCCGACGGCAGCGGTCTCGACCTCATGCGCGAGCTGCACGACCGCTACAGCGTCCGCGGCATCGCCCTCTCCGGCTACGGCATGGAAGAGGACGTGCGCAAGAGCCTCTCCGCCGGCTTCGACCGCCACCTCACGAAACCGGTCAACCTGCAATCCTTGCAGACCGCGATCCAAGAGATCCTGCCGCGCTCCTGAAACTTTGCTTGCGTGGCTCGTCACGCAGCGATGGAGCGCCGCATGCTATGATGCCGCCCATGGACAGGGAAAACGCGGCGGTCCAGGCGGCTGACGACGAGGCGAAACGTCTCGTCGCGCTTCTCGACAGCCTCGTTCGTCTTTCGAAGCGTTCGCAACGCGAGCTGGAGCGGGAGTTCGGCTTCGGCAACGGCGTGCTGAGCAAGATCCTCTCCGGGCAGATCAGCCCGAAGCTCCAGCACGCGCTGCTGATCGCGATCGGGCTCGGGATGACGCCGGCCGACTTCTTCGAGGTCGCCTATCCGGATCTCCGCGCGAGCCGGAAACGGCATCCGCTGGTCCAGAAGCTCAAGGCCGCCGAGGGCTGGACGGTCCACGAAGGGCCCGTCGACGACGAGCTCGACGAGCGGATCGAGGCGGCCGTCGAGCGCGCCCTGCAGCGCCGGAACGCCTGAGCGCCGGCGCAGCGCTCGATCGATTCAGTCGCGGAAGCGCAGGCCCGGGCGGGCTTCGAAGCGCTCCAGGAAGCACACCACCTCGCGCACCAGGGAGGCCGTTGCCTCGCCGGTCCGGTACGCGGACTGCAGGCAGCGGACCGCCCGCAGCGCCTCGCGGCCGACCTCCAGGAATTCGAACGTCGCGTAGGCCTCATCGGCCAGGTGCGCGATCTCCTCGGTGCGCGTGGGGTCGTGGAGCAGCACGCCGGCGAGCTCCAGGCGCACGAGCGCGGCCTCGTACTCGGCGCACAGGGAGGTGAAGCCGGCCTGGATCTCCCGGAAGGCGCCTTCGGCGAGGGCGTGTTTCCCCAGGCCGGCGTAGATCCGCGCTTCGAGCCAGCGGATCTTGAGCTGGTTGAGCGGCTCGGGGAGCGCCTCGCGCAGGCCGCTGCGCAGGAGGAGCTCCGCAGCCTCGGTGTACTCCCCGCTCGCCGCCAGGGTGAGCAGGAGGTTGTGCCGGGCGATCGCGAGGAGCTGCGGGTCCCGGTCCGGATCGAGCAGGCTCAGGCTCTGCCGGAGCGTATCGGCAGCCCGCTCCAGGTTGCCGTCATAATAGAAGAAGCCGAATCCGCGATTGAGCAGTGCCCGACCGGCGAAGTGGCTCTCACCGATCTGCATGTAGATGTTGTAGATCAGGTCGAGGAGCACGTAAGCCTCCTCGAAACGGCGCTCGTCGGTGCGCAACGAGGCGAGGACGTCCAGCAGGCGGGCGAGCAGAAGCGGCTCTCCGGTCCCCGCCGCCTGGAGCCTCTCGGCTCGTTCGAGGGCCTCGTCGGCGGCGGGAAAATCGTCGTTCCGTCGGTAGGCGTTGGCCAGTTCCACCCAGGCACGGGCCCGCAGGTCGGCAGCTTCTTTCGGAGAATAGAGACCCGCCTCCTTCGAGCGAGGAAGGTTGGCGGCGAGCGTCACGGCGACCCGGGCCAGGGCGAGCATCCGGCCGGGATGGCGTGCGCGCTCCGTGAAGCTCAAGGTCAACAAGGCTTCGACGAGAGGACGGATCAACATCGCCGGATCTGCTTTCGCGAGGATCTGTTCGATCGAGTCGTCCGCTCCCACCTTGGCAAGGAACGCGTTGCGCTGCTCATCCTCCAGCCGGCCCCGGGGCGCCGCCGCGGAGGCGACCCGGAAGCAGCGGCCGACGACATCGTCGTAGGCCGCGATGTCGGCGGCGGAGACGGAGACCGGAGGCGGCTCGTCGCCCTCTGTGCAGAACGGCGCCAGAACGGCGGTGCGCCGCAGGCACTCGGAGCAGCGAGAGAGGAGATGCTCGAGCAGCGCTCTCCGCCGCTCCGGCGCAAGAGTGCCGTCGACGAACCACTGCACCTCTTCCTCGGTCACATGCGCTTGCGGATCGTCCATGGACACTCCCTCATGATTCCAGAACGGGCGCAATTGTCGCATATCTACGAGGAATCGACGAGACCGTGTGGCCCGGCGCTTCTACTGGAGGCAGCCGCCGTTGGGGTCGATCCACGCCCCCCTGTCGCAACCGGAGGCCGTAGCTGTGCGGCCACCGCCGTTGGGGTCGATCAACGGCCCCTTGTCGCCGCTGGAGACCGTGGCCGTGCAGACACCGCCGTTAGGGTCGATCAACGGTCCTCTTTCGCAGCCGACGAGGCTCTCCCACAGCAACGCCCAGAAGGACGGCGCGGAGGGCGCGGCGTGAAGGCTGCCGGCCGAGGCCGGTGAGACCAGGAGGACGAGCGCGAGGACGGCGCAGAGGACGAGGGCGGTGCGAAGACGAGAGGTCGGACGGGACATGATCGATCTCCTTGGGCTCGCCCGCTTCGGCTCCGCCGGCATTGGCGGAGCGGAGGCGAACCGGGGGGCGCGCGCTGCAAGTTTGCCGTATCGCCAAAGTTTTCGGCACACGGCATGCTCGCAGTTGGACGGTGCGCGTGGACGCGACACGGGTGCTCCCGCGTCATGCCTGAGCAAAACTTTGCTCCTCATCACGGAAGATTGCAAATGGCTCCCCGGCCCGGGCAATCCGAAGGACCTCCCGTTATCTACCCTCGCCGCAGCGGCAATGCCGACAACCACGCTGCGATGTATCGAAATCCATCTTGACGGATGCGGCATTGCCGCGTATCGTGCTGCGTCATGGACAAGCCCACGAAATCACAGGAAACGAGAACCACCGAAGAAAGAAAAGAAAGATTCGCGAGGATCGCGGCATGAGACACCATCCCCCGGAAAGCCTGACCAGAGCGGTACTCCAGGCGCTGGAGGTGGAAGAGGCCGGTGTGGTCTACCACCTCCTGCGCTGTCCGGCCTGCCGCAGAGAGGCCGAGTGGCTCCTGTGCCCCGACCCGGAAAGCGCCGTGCTGCGCGCGCTCCGCCAGGAGGTGGACTTCCAGCGGATGTGGGAGCGGATCGGGCGGGCACAGAAGGAGCGTCTTCACGACTATGAGGAAGAGATGGCCACCGCAGAACCGGTGCTGCACGAGCTGTTGCGGCTCGGCCACGCAGAGAGGCTGGAACGCATCCGGTCCGACGAAACCTGCCGGTCCGTCGCCCATCTCCTCCTCCGTGAGGCAGGCCGGCGGAGCCCGCGGGAACGGCGGGAGCTGGCGGAAACGGCGGCGGAGGCGGTCGAGCACGGTTTGACCGGCCGCTGTGCTCCGATCGCCGGCACCATCGGCCTCGCCGCGTGGTCCTCGCTCGGCGAGGAGCAGCTCTACGCGGGCGAGCGGGCGGCGGCCGAAGCCGCCTTCGAGCGCGCGGCCTCCTACCTCGATGAAGCCGCCGACCCGGCGGAGCGGGCGCGCTACCTCGGCCGGCTGGCCCGCCTGCGCAGAGAGCAGGGCCGCGCCGAAGAAGCGCTCGCCCTGCTCGGGCGCGCGGCGTGGCTTTTCGACCGCGCCGGCTTCGGCGAGGAGCGGCTGGGCATCCTCCTTGAACGGGCCTGGCTCCACCTCGAACGGCGGGAAGCGTCCGAGGCGCGTCCGGACCTTGAGCAGGCCGCGGCGGCGTCTCAACACCTCACCGCACAGAGCGCGAGCGCGCTCGTGCAGGGCTACGCCTGGTCGCTCCTGCTGGAGGGGCATCCGGCCGAAGCTCTCGCCGCGCTCGAAGAGGGACAGCGGCTCTACCGGTGGAGCCCAGGGTCAGGGGAGCAACTCGCCGTGCAGAAGATGGCCGGGAGCATCCGCCTCGTTCGACAGGAGCGGTTCGACAGGAGCGGAGTGCCGCGCGATTGAGTAGGGTATCCTTCCCCCACGATGGACAATCCCCAGATCGCCCGCGTTTTCGAGGAGATCGCCGACGTCCTGGAGATCCAGAACGCCAATCCGTTCCGGATTCGCGCCTATCGCAACGCCGTGCGCACAGTGGAGGCGCAGGCGACGCCGCTGCGCCGCATGGTCGAGGAGGGGCGGGCGCTCACCGATCTGCCGGGAATCGGCAAGGAGATGGCGGCGCACATCCAGGAGATGGTGGCGACCGGCACGCTCGGTTTCCGCGATGAGCTGCTCGCCGCGGTGCCGCGCTCGCTCATCGAGCTGGTGCGCCTTCCCGGGCTCGGGCCCAAGAAGGCCCGCAAGCTGTGGGACGATCTCAAGATCCAATCGGTGGACGAGCTCGAAGCGGCGGCCAAGGCGGGACGGATCGCCGCGGTGCCCGGTTTCGGCGCCAAGACGCAGGAGAAGATCCTCGCCGGCATCGCCGAGCACCGCCAGCACGTGAGCCGTCTCCTGCTCTCCGAGGCCGAGCGCTCCGTCGAGCCCCTCCTCGCCTGGCTGCGCGAGATCCCGGACCTCGAACGGCTGGAGGTGGCCGGCAGCTACCGCCGGCGGTGCGAGACGGTGGGCGACATCGATCTGGTGGCCATCTCGCCGCGCCCCGTGGAGGTGATGGAGCGCTTCCGCGCCTACGGCCAGATCGAGAAGATCCTGATGGCCGGCGACACCCGCTCGACCGTCGTCCTCGGCTCGGGTCTCCAGGTCGACCTGCGGGCGGTTCCCCCGGAATGCTACGGCGCCGCTCTCGTCTACTTCACCGGCTCCAAGGAGCACAACGTCAAGCTCCGCCGGCGCGCCGTGGAGCGCGGCCTGCGCATTTCGGAGTACGGCGTCTTTCGGGCTGATCAAGAAGAAGAGGGCAAAGAGGAATGCATCGCCGGCCGGGAGGAGGCGGACGTCTACGCCACCGTCGGCCTGCCCTGGATTCCGCCCGAGATGCGCGAGGACCGCGGCGAGATCGAAGCCGCGGCGGCCGGCCGCCTCCCGCGCCTGCTCACCCGCGAGGACCTGCGCGGCGACCTCCACATGCACTCCACCTGGTCCGACGGCCGCAACACCATCGAGGAGATGGTCGAAGCCTGCGCCGCCCGCGGCTACGAGTACATGGTGATCTCCGACCACAGCAAGGCGCTGGCGATGACCAACGGCCTCGACGCCTATCGCCTCCGCCTGCAATGGAAGGAGATCGAGGGGATAGAGCGGCGCCACCCCGGGATCCGCATCCTGAAGGCGATGGAGATCGACATCCTCGCCGACGGCAGCCTCGACCTGGAGGACGAGATGCTCGCCGGTCTCGATCTCGTCCTGGTCTCCCTGCATTCGCGGCTCGACCTGCCGGAAGCGGAGCAGACCGCCCGCGTGCTGCGCGCCCTGGAGCACCCCGAGGTCAACGTCTTCTGCCACCCCACCGCCCGGCTGATCAACCGCCGCAAGCCGGCCGCTCTCGACATCGACACCGTGCTGCGCCGCGCCGCCGCCCTGGGCGTCGCCGTCGAGCTGAACTCCAACCCGCGCCGGCTCGACCTCAAGGACTCGCACCTGCTGCTCGCCAAGGAGCTGGGCTGCAAGATCGTCATCAACACCGACTCCCACCGCACCACCGAGCTCGACCTGATGCGCTTCGGCGTCGAGCAGGCCCGTCGCGCCTGGCTCACCCCCGGCGACGTGCTCAACACGCTGCCGGCGGACGAAATGCTGCAAGCGCTCGCGCGTTCGCGATAGACTCGTCGCTGCTTTCAACCGACCTCCACGAGGACCCTGCAATGGATCGACATCGTGTTTCCGGGAGCGCGATCGGGCTGATCGGGCTGATGCTCTGGCTCGCCACCCCCGCCGCCGGCCAGGATCTCGCCTCCTTCGAGCGGCGGACCACCGAGCACAAGGTGGCCAACGGCTGGACCTTCCTCATCGTCGAGCGGCCGGGCGCGCCGGTCTTCTCCTTCTGCACCTTGGCCGACGTCGGCTCGGCGCAGGAGGTGACCGGCATCACCGGCCTCGCCCACATGTTCGAGCACATGGCGTTCAAGGGGACGCCGAACCTCGGCACCCGCGACTGGCCGGGCGAGCAGAAGGCGCTCGCCGCCGTCGAGGCCGCCTACCAGGCCTGGCAGAGCGAGCGGATGGGGAAACACCCCGACCCCAGGAAGCTCGAGAGCCTCCTCGCCGACTTCAAGGCGAAGCAGAAGGAGGCCGCCGGCTTCGTGGTCCACGATGCGTTCGACGACGTCCTGACGCGCGAGGGCGGCGTCGGCATGAACGCCTCGACCGGCGCCGACGACACCAACTTCTTCTACTCCCTGCCGTCCAACAAGCTGGAGCTCTTCGCCTATCTCGAATCCGAACGCTTCTTCCACCCCGTCTTCCGCGAGTTCTACGAGGAGCGCGACGTGGTGCAGGAAGAGCGGCGGATGTCGACCGAGAGCAGCGGCTTCGGCCGCCTCGTCGAGCAGTTCACCATCGCCTCGTTCGCGGCCCACCCGTACCAGCACCCGGGGATCGGCTACGTGAGCGACCTCCAATCGTTCACCACGACCGACGCGGAAGCGTTCTTCAAGACCTACTATGCGCCGTCCAACCTGGTCACCGTGATCGTCGGCAACGTCCACGCCGCCGAGGTCATCCCGCTCCTCGACAAATACTTCGGGCGCATTCCGGCGCGCCCGGCGCCGCCGCCGCTGCGCACCGTCGAGCCGCCGCAGGTTGCCGAGAAGATCGTCGTCCTGGAAGATCCGGCACAGCCGCTCTATCTGGAGGCCTACCACAAGCCGGCCAATACCGATCCGGACCAGCCGGTCTATGACGCGATCGACGACATCCTCACCGGCGGCCGCACCTCGCGCCTCTACCGCTCCCTGGTGCGCGACAAGAAGATCGCCGTGCAGACCAGCTCGTTCTCGAATTTCCCCGGCATCAAGTATCCGAATCTCTTCGCGGTGTTCGCCGTCCCCGCGTTCGGCGTGCCGGACGAGAAGGTGCAGGCCGCCATCCGCGACGAGATCGAACGGATGAAACGCGAGGACGTGACCGCCGAGGAGCTCGCCCGCTTCAAGGCGCGGGCTCGGGCGCGGTTCCTGCGGCTCGTGCGCACCAACGTGGTGCTCGCGCAGCGGCTCGCCGATGCGCAACGCCTCTACGGCGACTGGCGCGAGATGTTCCGCCGCCTCGACCGCCTCGACCAGGTGACTCCGGCCGACATCCGCCGGGTGGCCAATCAGATGTTCCAGCCTGCCAACCGGACCGTCGCCATGATCGTCAACCAAGCCGCCACCGCCTCAGCCAAGCCGTCGGAGAAGAAACCATGAGCCTCGCGCGACCGGCCCGCTTCCTCATCCTCCTGTCCTGCGCTCTCGGGCTGCCCGCCGCCGCGTCGGCCCAGGCGGTGCACGCCGACGACCTGCGCTATCCGCCGCTGCCGAAGTTCGAGATCCCCCGTCCCGAACGCGTCGTCCTCGACAACGGCCTGGTGGTGATGCTGCTCGAAGACCACGAGCTCCCCCTGGTCGAAGTCACCGCCGTGATCCGCGCCGGCGGCCGTCTCGACCCGGCCGACAAGATCGGCCTGGCCAAGCTCGGTGCCCAGGTCCTGCGCAACGGCGGCTCCGAAACCCTCCCCGGCGACCAGCTCGACGACTGGCTGGACGGCCGCGGCGCGGTGATCGAGGCGAACGCCGACGGCGATGTGGCCCGCGCCGTCCTCTCCTCCCTCACCCGGGACTTCCCCGACTCCCTGCGCGTCTTCGCGGACGTGCTGCGCCGGCCCGCCTTCGACGCCGGCAAGCTGGAGGTGGCGCGCAACCAGGCGATCGGCTTCCTGTCGCGCCAGAACGACGAATCGGAGGAAGTCCTCTTCCGCGAGTTCCGCAAGCTCGTCTACGGCGCCGACTCTCCCTACGCCCGGACCGAGACCTACGCCACCCTGGGAGCCATCCGCCGCGACGACCTGGTCGCCTGGCACCGCCAGGCGTTCCATCCCGACCGCATGGTCCTCGGCCTGGTGGGCGACTTCCGCACCGGCGACGCGCTCGCCCTCCTCCGCGCCGCCTTCGGCGACTGGCCGCGCGGTCCGCAGGGCGCTCTGCCCGAGGCGACCTGGAAACAGCAGGCGAGCCCCGGCGTCTACTGGGCCGAGAAGAAAGACGTCACGCAGTCGAACATCGTCCTCGGCCATCTCGGGGTGCGCAAGGACGATCCGGACTACTACGCGCTGGAGATCCTCAACAACGTCCTCTCCGGGGCCTTCTCCTCGCGTCTCATCTCGCACCTGCGCTCGCAGAAGGGGCTGGCCTACACCGTGTTCGGCCAGGTGGGAAGCGACTGGGACCACCCCGGCATGACCCTCCTCTTCGTCGCCACCAAGACGCAGACGACCGGCGCCGCCATCCAGGCGCTGCTGGACGACGCACGCGCCGTCCAGACCACCCAGCCGCCGACCGAGGAGGAGGTGGCGAAGGCGCGCCAATCGCTGCTCAACTCCTTCATCTTCAACGCCGACACGCCGCGCCGGGTGATGAGCCAGCAGCTCAGCCTCGAAGTCTACGGCTACCCGCTCGACTGGCTCTCCCGCTACCGCGCGGGCCTCGAAGCGGTGACCCCGGCGCAGGTGCGCGAGGCCGCCGTCCGCCACCTCCACCCGGACGACTTCTCCATTCTCGTCGTCGGCACCAGCGAAGGGCGGGACCGTCCGCTGACCGACTTCGGGAAAGTCACGATGGTCGATATGACGATGCCGGCGCGGCCGGCGAGGAAGTAGCCGGCGCTCAGCCGGCGATCTGGAGCGCGGCGGTGACGCAGTCGCGGCCGTTCGCCTTCGACTGGTAGAGGGCGGCGTCGGCGGCGCGCAGCACGGCGTGGCCCGACAGACCCTGGTCGGGATAGACGGCGACGCCGAGGGAGAGGGTGATCGGGCCGAGCAGAGTGCCCTGATACGCCACCTGGAGCCCTTTGGCCGCGAGGCGCAGCTCTTCGGCGCGCGCCCGGGTGGCTTCCAGGGTCGCCTCGGGGAGGAGCAGGGCGAACTCCTCGCCGCCGTAGCGGCAGGGCACGTCCTCGCCGCGCAGCTTGCAGCGCAGCAGCTCGCCGAAAGAGCGGAGCAGCACGTCGCCGGCCTCATGGCCGAAGCTGTCGTTGAACCCCTTGAAGCGGTCGAGGTCGAGCATCACGACGCCGAGCGGCGTGCCGCGCCGCTGCGCCCGGCGGATCTCGCGCTCCAGCGACTCCTCGAAGTAGCGGCGGTTGAACAGGTTGGTCAGGGGGTCACGGATCGACTGGTGGCGCAGGGTCTCGCGCAGGCTCAGATTGGCGAGCGCCATGGCGGTGTGCTCCGCCACCGCCGCGGCGAGCCGCCGGCGGGCCTCGTTGAGGGAGGCCGCGACCGCCTGCGCCGTCTCCCCCAGGTTGCCGGTGTCCGCCGCCGTCTCCGCCCGCAGGTGGAGCACGCCGAGCGCCTCGCCCAGGGCCATCATCGGCACGCAGAGATAGCGCAGCGGCACCCGGTTGCCGACGTGACGGCAGATCAGGTCCACCTCCGGGTCCTCGACGAAATGGTCGCGGCCGAGGCGCAACCCCCAGCAGTCGTCGGAGCGGAACAGGTCGATGTCGGCGATCGGCCCGCTCTCGCCCCAGGAGGAGACCAGCTCGAGCTCGGTGCGCGAGCTGCCGATGCGGTAGACGGCGCCCGCGAGGTCGGGAAACAGCTTGCGCCCCTGGCGCGAGATGACCTCGTAGGCTTCGCCGGTGGAGTCGCAGGTCTGCAGGAGCCCGCCGAGCTCCGACAGGAGGACGATCTCGCGGTTGCGCTGCTCGCGTTCGAGCTCGCCCCCCAGCCACAGGGTCATCAGCTTGAGGAATTCGAGGTCCGCCGGCTTGAACGGCTCCGGCCGCGGATCGGGCGCCGCGAAGTTCAGGGTGCCGAAGATGCGGCCGGCCGCCCGCACCGGCGCGCCGAGGTAGGATTCCATCCCCCAGGCGGAGTAGGCGGGGTGGGCCTTGCGCGGCGAGCCGCCGGCGTGCACGAACGAGACCGTCGAGCGCGCCGCCAGGGTCTCCCGGCAGTAGGTGTCCGACAGCTCCAGCACCGCGCCGCGCACGATGGCGTTGTCCGGCGAGCGCACGGCGACCACCTCATAGCGCTCCCCCTGCACCTTGGCGAGGATGCCGATCTCCAGACCGAAGCGCTGGCAGCCGAGCTCGAGCAGGGCCTGCGCCTTGTCATTGAAGCCCAGGTTCTGCGCCGACGCGATGTTGTAGAGGCTGAGGATCGACGCCTCGCTCTCGCGCAGCGCCTCCTCGGCGCGCTTGCGCTCGCTGACGTCGAGCAGCGTCCCCTCGAGGATGGAGAGCGAGCCGTCCGCCGCTTCCAGCAGCCCTTCGCTGACCAGGGCCCAGAACACCGTGCCGTCCGCTTTGCGAAAGCGGATCTCCATGTTGTGCAGGGCTCCCTGCTCTTGGAGCCGGGCCATCAAGGCGGCGCGATCGGCGGGATCGGCGTAGAGGGCATGCGCCGGCTCGGCCAGCAGGGCCGTCCGGCTCGGATAGCCGAAGATGGCGGCAAACGCCTCGTTGCAGTCGAGGAAATGGCCGTCCACGGTGGTGCGGAAGACGCCTCCCGGATTGCGCTCGAAGAGCTGGCGGTAGCGCTCCTCCCCCCGGCGCAGCGCGAGCTCGACGCGCGCCCGCTCGGCCGTCTGGGCGACCAGGCGGCGGCGCGCCGCCTCGCCGGTCCGTGCGTGGAAGCGGACGGCAAGGACACCATGCAGCCCCAGGGCGACAAGCCAGGAGATGAGGAGAAGACAGAGCAGGAGCAGCACCGATTCGGATCGGGCTGCTGCAGACATCTTCCAACCTGCGGCCACAACCCCGGTCAACACCAAACCAACAACGAGCGACAGCAAAGGATCAGGGCGCTGTTGTTCCTCAGCAGGAGCGGGGGCCGCGGGAGGTGCAGGGGGCGGGCGTTCGACCATGTCCCTCCGGGAGCTGAGTCCCTCAGCTCTCTCTACATTTTAAGGTGAACTGCCCTGCAAGGTCCAACAAAAGCTCAGCCGGCGGCCGGCGCCTCGTCGATCTGGTCGGCGAGATAAGGAGGGATCGGGATGGCCCGGACGCCGCCGGGGTCGTCGAGGATGCAGCAGACCGTGGTCAAGCGTCCGCGGGCGATCGGCTGGCCCTGGCGCGCGATGTCGATCTGATAGGTCAGCGAGCTCCGGCCTTTCTTCATTACCTGCACGTGGATGTCGAGCACGTCGCCGAAGCGGGCGGGCGCGAAATAGTCGCAGGCGACCGAGACGCGCGGCCAGCCGATCGACCGGCCGCCGTCCGCGAAGAGCACCGGCGTGCCGAGCGAGGCCAGGAGCTCGTGCTCGGCGGTCTCCATGAAGACGAAGAAGCGGGCGAAGTGGACGATTCCCACCATGTCGGTGTCGGCGAACTCGACTTTACGCTGGGTGCGGAGCTCGTGCATGGCCGCTCATCCTAACCCGGCAGGCCCGGCGGCCGTAGAATAGAGGGACAGCCCGATCTGCTCAGAAGGGATTCCGCCCATGCGGACAGCATCGCTCCTCCTCCTCCTCCTTCCCACACAGGCGCTCGCCCAGCCGGCGCCGGCGCTCCAGCTCCAACCGCTGAGCGGCGAGATCCTGATCAGCGTCTCCGACG
The DNA here is from genome assembly GCA_036264355.1 of Thermoanaerobaculia bacterium. Taxonomy (GTDB): domain Bacteria; phylum Acidobacteriota; class Thermoanaerobaculia; order Multivoradales; family UBA5704; genus UBA5704. The sequence continues at coordinate 13,528 of DATARD010000208.1, read as the reverse complement.
TCGCCTCCCGTCTGCGGCCCGCCGTCGCCGCGGACCGCGCCGGCCGCTTCGTGGTCGCCTGGCGGGAGATCGAAGGGCAGGACGGCGGCATCGCCGGCCGCCGCCTGAGCACGACGGGCCAACCGGCGAGCCCGGGCTTCGTCATCGCGCCGCGGGAGACCGGGCTCCACACCAGCGACCCGCGGATCGTCGCCCGCTCCGACGGCGGCTTCCTGGTCGCCTGGGGCGACGCGGCGTTTCTCCGGCCGGGCTGTGCCCGGGCGCGCTCCTTTTCCCCTAGTCTCGGAGACACCGCCGAGCCGGCCGGCGACGTTTTCGCGCTCGGCGACTGCACGATGGAGAACGGCCGCGCTCCCGAGGTCGCCCTCGCCGGCCTGCCGGACGGCCGCTTCACCGCGGCCTGGGAGTCGGGACAGGCGATGGCGCCAATGCCGCCGACATCCGCGGGAGGGTTCACCGTCCTGGTCCGCCAATTCTCCTCCACGGGCGTGCCGCTGGCGGAGGCGCTCGGCGCCGCGGAGCCCAAAGAGGGAGGCCCCGGAGCCGGCGAGCAGACCGCGCCGGCGGTGACGGTGCACGCCGACGGCGGCACGTTCGTCCTCTGGCTCGACCGTCTCCGCGCCGCCCTCCTGGGCCGGCGTTTCGACGCCGGCGGGCAACCGCTCGGCCCCGCGTTCCGGGTGGACACCGGCGGATTTCCCGTGCAGGCCGCGGTCGCCGCCTCGCTCAGCGGGCGCTCCGTCGTCGCCTGGTCCGCCTTCAGCGGGCAGGAGATGCAGATCGTCGCGCAGCTCTTCGACGCCGGCGGCCGGAAGCACGGCGGACCGGTTGCCGTCTCCGCGTCCGCTCTCCGCTCCGACTCCGTGCGCGGCCCCCGCGATCCGGACATCGCCCTCGACGCGGCCGGCAATTTCATCGTCGTCTGGGCCGCGGATCAGGCCGACGGCGCGGGGACCGACGTCCTCGGCCGCCTGTTCGATTCCGACGGCATCCCCCAGGGTCCGCCGTTCCAGATCAACCTCACCCGCCCCGGCTCCCAGGGCCATCCGGCGGTGGCATTCGGCCGTGACGACCACTTCCTGGTGGTCTGGGAGAGCCAGAAGAACGCCAATGCACGGGGAAGTATCGTCGGTCGGCTATACTTAGCCTTGCGGGCTGTGGTACCCTCGTTGCGCCGGAATGAATGATATCGACGAGATCTAGGTTACGGAGTCGCTCGAACCCCATGAACGACCGCAACATCCACCTCCGTTCCCCCACGCCTCGCGCCCTCCTCGCCAAACTTCTGCTTGGACTGACCTCCATGGCCTGCGCCATGACCCTGAAGGCTCCTCTCGAAGCCCAAAGCCTGCTGGGCTCGAAGGCCTCGATGATCAAGCAGAACGAGGAGGCGGTGGAGCACCAGTTCACCTACCTGCAAACCGTCACCGAGGTGCAGGACTTCGTGCAACGCGGTTTGCTGATCCGCGTCCCCGGCGATGACGACTACTGGGTCGCGGACGCCTCGTTCCCCTACGCGCGCCCCGAGGTGAAGACTTTTCTGGAACGCCTGTCGGGCCAGTACCACGCCGCCTGTGGCGAGCAACTGGTGGTCACCAGCCTCACCCGGCCGGCGGATCATCAGCCGTGGAACGCCTCGCCGCTCTCGGTGCATCCCACCGGCATGGCGATCGATCTGCGCCGCAGCAGCCGGCCGGCCTGCCGCGCCTGGCTGGAGAAGAACCTCCTCTCCCTGGAGGGGGACGGCGTGATCGAGGCCACGAAGGAGCAGCATCCGCCGCACTATCACGTGGCGGTCTTCCCGAAGCCTTACCTGCAGTACCTGGCCAGCCGCGGAACGGGGCCGGACACCACCACGGCGCCGGCCGGGCGGGAGACCGCCGCCGCGGAGACCCGGTTGGCCCGGATCGAGGGCAAACCCGAGAAGCACTCCGCCACCCGGCGCTCCTCCCGGATCGCCCGCGCCAAGTCCTCCCGGTCGAAGAGCCATGGCCGGAGCAGCCACTCCAAGCGCGTCCGCGTCGGCGCCGGCGACAGCCTGTGGAGCATCGCCCAGCGCAACGGCGTGAGCGTCGCCGCGGTCAAGCGCGCCAACCGCATGCGCTCCAGCCACGTCAAAGCCGGACAGACGCTGTCGATCCCGGCCGGGTAGCGGGGGTCAAACCCCCGCCACCCGGTACGCCATGATCTTCTTCTGGAGTCCCTTGAGCTGGAACTCACCGAGCGGCTCGGTGGGGATGGCGCCGTCGAGCAGGCGGTAGGTCTCCGGGCCAAGGACCACGTCGCCGGGCTTGGCCACGAAGGCTTCCAGCCGTGCGGCCACGTTCACGGTGTTGCCGAGCACCGTGTAGTCGACGCGCCGGGCGCTGCCGATGTCCCCGACGACCACCGGACCGCTGTTGAGCGCCACCCGGGCCGCGAAACCGGGGAGACCGTCGGCATTGCGCGCGGCGCTCCAGGCGGTCAGCTCGCGCTGGATCTCGATGGCGGCCCGCGTCGCCCGCACCGCGTGGTCGGCCTGCGGCACCGGCGCTCCGAAGAACGCCATCACACAGTCGCCGATGAACTTGTCCAGGGTGCCGCCGGCGCGGAAGATCGCCTCGACCGCCAGGTCCAGGAAGGCGCCGAGGAGGTCCGATACGTCCTCCGGCCCCGACCGCTCGCAGAAGGCGGTGAAGCCCACGAGGTCGGCGAAGAGCACCGTCGCCTGGGTCAGCTTCGGCCGCCGCGCCACCTCATCCTCCCCCTGGCGCAGGACCTCCTCGATCACCGCCGCCGAGTGGTACCGTTCGAGGCGCGTCCGCACCATGCGTTCGAGCTCCGCCTGGCGGGCGTAGCGGATGCGCTCCACCGCCACGGCGACGTAGTTGGCGAGGGTGGTCAGGAAGTCGAGGTCACGCTCGCCGAAGGCGCCGACCTGGAACGGCGAGTCCACCTGCATGACGCCGATGATCCGCTCGCCGGACCACAGCGGCGCGCACATGGCGGCGCGGATCTGGTGCAGGCGGATCGACTCGCCGCCGGAGAGGCGCTGGTCCGACTGGGCGTCGAAGGTGACCAGGGCCACCCGCTCCCGCATCACCGCGCGCAGCATGGTGCGCGACACCGGCACCTCGCCTTCGGGCCGCATCTCCACCCGGTCCTTGATCCGCGCCAGCTCGCAGACCAGCTCGCCGCTGCTGTCGGAGAGGAGGATGAAGCCGCGGTCGACCGGCACCGCCTCGAAGGCGATGTCGAGCACCCGCCGCAGGACGTCGTCGACGGTCTGCGCGTCGATGAGGATGCGCGCCAGGCGGGTGAGGAAGCCGAACATCCGGGTGGCGTACGCCAGGTCCGGCGCCTCGCCCGCCGGCAGCGGAGCGGCCATGCCCGACTTGCCGGAGATGCCGACCAGGTCGAACGCCTCGGCGAAATCGGCGAGCGGGCGGACGATGGTGGCGTTGGTGAGACTGGCGAGCGGGGCGGTGTCCTCGTCGACCGGTTTCGCCGGCCGGACGTCGGCCTGGTTCTCCACCAGCAGCTCGAAGACGCCGATCCCCAGCCGGTCGCCGGCGTGCAGCGGCGCCATGTGCACCGGCACCCGGTTCAGCTCGACGCCGTTGGTGCTCTTGAGATCGTGGACCGACCAGCCGCCGCCGCCGCGGCGCAGCTCGGCGTGATAGCGCGACACGGAGACGTCGGAGAGCACGATGTCGTTGTCGCTCCCCCGTCCCAGGCGCACCTTGTTGGCTCCGGTCAGCGGAAAGAAACACTCCTCGCCATCGAGGACATAGCGCATGCGCAGCATGGTCTGGACGGGCTCCTTCGGCCCCGCATCATAGCAGCCTCGGCGGCGCCGGGTCGCCGGAGTCCGGGCTGAGCGGCTCATAGACCGACAGCAGAACGCTCTCGCTGGCGGCGAGGGTGAAGCCGCCGCGCTCGAACAGCGCGCGGAACGCCGCGACGACCCGCGGACAGAGCTGGCTGCCGGCGGCGCCGAGGATCTCGGTGGCAGCCTGCTCGGGCGGCAAGCCGGCGCGGTAGGGCCGGCTGGTGGTCATCGCATCGTAGGTGTCGGCGACCGCGATGATGCGCGCCACGAGCGGCAGCTCGTCGCCGCCCAGACCGTCCGGATACCCCTTGCCGTCCATCCGCTCGTGGTGGTTGCGCACTCCCACCAGGACCGCAGTGTTGGCGAGGTGGCGGACGATCTCGGCGCCGGCGACCGGGTGGTGCTTCATGATCTCCTCTTCCTCGCGGCTCAACGGCGCGGGCTTGCCCAGGATGACGTCGGGGACGCCGATCTTGCCGATGTCGTGCAAGGTCGCGGCGAGCCAAAGATCCTGCAGCAGGGCGCGGCCCAGACCGAGCTCGGCGCCCAGCAGGACCGAATAGTTGACGACGCGGTGGACGTGGTCGCCGGTGTAAGGGTCCTTCTTTGCAATCGTCTCCGCCAGGGCGGTGACCATCTTCAGGAACTGCCTCTGCTGCTGGGCATACAGGCGGGCGTTCTGGAGCGGCGGCGCGAGGACGCCGGCAAACAGGCTCATGCGCCGCAGGTCGCTCTCCGTGAAGCGCTCCCGTCCCACCGGGTTGAGAAGCTGCAGGACGCCGATGACGCTGCCGTGGACCTTGAGCGGCACGGTGAGGATGGCGCGCGTCTGGAAGCCCTTGGGATCGCCGTGCCAGCGGGGGTCCTGCGCGACGTCGTTCACCACCTCGGCGATGCCGGTCTCGGCGGCGCTGCCAACGATCCCCTGGCCGACCGGCACCCGCAGGTCGCGGATCTCCCCCGCCGCCCGGCCGCGGACGATGCGGAAGAAAAGGTCCTGCTTCTCCTCGTCGACGTCCCAGATCGAGCTGGTCTCCGCCCGGCAGACCTCCTCGGCCGTTTCGAGGGCCATTTCGAGGACGGTGGGCAGGTCGAGGGTGCCGGAGAGCTTGACGCCGATCTCCAGCAGCATCTCGCAGTCGGCCAGATGCCGGTCGCGCTCGGGATCGTGCTCAGGTACCACGAGAGAGGCGGCTCTCATGCGCTCAATCCCTCCAGATCGCGCGCCAGCTCCTCCACCGAACGGTAGCGGGCGTCCGGATCCTTGGCCAGGCAGCGCAGGATCATCGCATCGAGCCGCGGCGGGATCTCGGGCCAGTGGAGGTGCGGCGGCGGCGGCGGCTCGCGGAGATGCTTGATCATGATCTCCACCGCGGTCGGCGCGTCGAACGGCAGCACGCCGGTGAACATCTCGTAGAGCACTACGCCGGTTGAGTAGATGTCGGCCCGCGTGTCGATGTTAGCCCCCTGGAGCTGCTCCGGCGACAGGTAGAGCGGCGTGCCGACGATCATGCCCGCCTCCGTCTGCCCCGCTTCCATCCGGCGCACCGGGCGGGCGATCCCGAAGTCCATCAGCTTGGCGTTGCCGGTGGGCTCCAGGATGAGGTTCTCCGGCTTGATGTCGCGGTGCATCACCCCCACGGCATGAGCGGCGCCCAGCCCGGCGCAGAGCTGCTTGGCCAGACGCAGACCCGCCGAGTAGGGCAGGCGCCCGCTCTGGTCGAGCAGGTAGCGCAAGGTGACGCCGCGGATGTACTCCATCGAGATATAGGGGATGCCGTCGACCTCGCCGAAGTCGTGGGTGCGCAGCACATTGGGATGGGTGATCCGGCGGGCCAGCTTGAGCTCGCTCTTCAGCCGTTCGAGCTGGCTCTGGTCGCCCCACAGCTCACGCTTCAACATCTTGAGCGCCACCAGGTCGTCGAGCTCGCGGTCGCGCGCCTTGTAGACCACGCCCATGCCGCCGGCGCCCAGGACGGACAGGATCTCGAAGCGGTGCCCCATGAGGGCTCCCGGCGAGATCCCGGAGAGCGTGGGCACGCCGCTCCCGGCCGGTGTGACACTGTCGCCGCGCCCCATCTCGGTGACCTGCCCGAGGCCGCGCAAACCGGTGACGTGGGCGGCGATCCGCGCGCTCACCACATAGAGCGGCTGCGGGCTGAGCACGCCGCGGCGCTCCGCCAGGTGATAGCCCACCTGGGCGAAGGCGTCGCGCAGCTCGTCGTGCACCTCGCGGGAGAGGAGCATCTCGCCGGCGGTGGCCTCGCGCAGCAGGCTGTCGAGCTGCTGCACCGGCGGTCCCACCAGGGCGCGGTCGAGATGATCGCCGTAAGCGACCGGACCGGACACCGCCTTGCCGGCGACCAGACCGATCGCGGGAGCGTCCTCGGTCGCCGCCGCCGGATCGTTGTCCGGCCCGGCGCCCAGCACCCGCGCCGCCGCGGACAGCGCCCGCCGGCCACGCCCCTCGCCCTCGAAACGGGTCAGGACGCGGTGCCCGGCGATGCCCTCGATCTGGCCGCGCTGCGCCTGGATGGCGCCGGTCACCTGCTTGAGGTCGAGGGCCAGGCGCTCCAGGATCACCTGCGGGGTGGTCTCACCCGTCGCCCGGGCGTAGCGGCGCAGCTCGATGCCCATCAGCAGGACGTCGCGGCTCTGCGGCCCGCCCACCACCGCGCGCCCCTGCTGCGGCTCGGGGAGGTTCCGCGACAGCTCGGTCACGTAGGTCTCCATGTCGCGCTTCTCGCGCAGATCTCCGAGCAGGACATCGAAAGCACGGGCGAGCTTGCCCACCTCGTCGTTCCGGTCGGAGCCGATCTTCTGATCATACTCCCCCTGCCGGGCCGCTTCCGTGGCGGCCACCAGGCGGCCCACCGGCGCCAGGGTGCGGCGGGCGATCAGGAAGGCGGCGGCACCGCCGAGCAGAGCCGAGATCAACCCCGCCACGAGGAGAGCGGTCTCGATCTCGCGGTAGGCAGCCATCTGCCGCGCCAGCGAGACGAGCGCCACGGTGGCTCCCTCCGGCTGCCCCGCCGCGTCGAGGAGCGGCGTCGCCAACGCGAGCCAGGGCTCGCCGTCCAACGTCAGCTCGACCTCTTTGGGTGTCGCGGACCGCTTCCGCATCTGCTCTACCAGGCGCGGGTTGGCCGCGACCGCCGCCGCCAGGCTGCGCCCCAGCGCGGTGGGCAGCGTCGTGGTGACCAGCTTGGGGGTGCTCTGAGCCTTCTCGCCGACGTCGGTCAGGAAGGCGACGTCGGCGCCGCTGATCTCGTTCACCTCCTGCGCCTGCACCTGGGTGATGGCGAAGCCGGTGACCAGGTAGCCGTACACCGTGAGCTGCGCCTGGACCGGCGCGGCCACCGCGTAATAGAGCCGGTCGTCCTCCCGCCAGACGCCCGCCGCCTGGAAGTCGGTCAGCGCCTTGGCCACCAGCGGACGCTGCGCCAGGTTCTGGCCGGCGGAATTCCTGTCCGTGCGCGCCACCACCACACCGCTCGGATCGAGCAGGATGGCGAAGTCGAAGCCCAGGTCCTCCTTCCCCTGATCCAGCAGGTCGAGGAGAGACTTGGTGTCGTGGCTCTCCGCCGCCGTGTTCACGTAGGCGGTCAGGTTGGGATTCGAGAGGAAGATCCGCGACGCGAGCTGCAGCCGGTCGTAGCGTTGCGCCTGGAAGGTCTCCTGCACCGAAGCGCTGCTCTTCAGCGAGTCGCGCGCCGAGTCGTGGGCCACCTTGCGGATGAGCAGCGAGGTGATGGCCACCGCCGCGCCCACCGACAAGGCGATGAGCAGCAGCGTCGCCAGGGAGATGCGGGTCCCGAGGGACGTGCCGCCGCGGCTAGGGCTGCTGGTAGCTGTCACGGCCGGAGTGGAAGTAGGACTGACCGGACTTGTTCAGGTGAGGCGGAATGCGCGGCCTCACCACTTCGACGCGGGCGGTAATCGATCCGGACGGCGATGCCGACGGGCCTTGCTGGGCCTGCGGCAGCGTGAGCGAAGCGGTCCACGGGTCGGCCTGCTCGTGCCAGATGGTCAGCCGGCCGGGGCCCTTCGGCAGTCCGGTGAGAGAGAACCGCCCATCCGGCCCGGGTTGCGTGTAGTACGGCGTGTCGAGCACGAGAATATAGGCGACCATCGAGTGGTGCACGTTGCAGAACACCCGCACGAGACCCGGCTTGTCGAGCTTCTGCTCTTTGCCCGGCCCCTGGTTGTAGAGCCCGAGGTCGAAGAAGTTCCCGGGCGACACCGAGAAGACGTTGTGGAGGATCGGGTCCTGGTTGGGAAAACGCACCCGGGCGCCGCGCGGCACCGCCAGCACCCGCGGCAGGAACTGCTTCTGCCGGGTGACCATCTCGAACGGCGCTTCCGCCCGCCGCGGCGGCGCGCCACCCGCGGGCTCGAAATAGACCACCGCCTGGGTGACGTCACTCTCCGTGGCCGCGTTCTTGCCGCCCTTGGTGACGAGTTGGATGGTGCCATGCAGGTCCTCGGCGCCGGCCACGGCGGCGCCGGTCACGAGGAGGGCGAGAGCGAGCGAGGTGATTCTCATCGCTTCGTCTACATCCGCCAGTGGAGAGTCGCCAGGTATTCGTTGTTGTTCCGGTGCGCCCCGGAGGCCAGGATGAAGTCGTTGTTCGCGTATTCGACGGTGAGGTCCGTCGCGCCGACGATGCCGAGCCGCAGCCCGGCGTCGATCTTGGTCCAGTCCCAACTGAAGCTCGGGCTCGGCGTGACCGGCGGATTCCTGAACTTGTTGTCCAGCATGGAGTAGCGCACCGCCGGCGCAAGCGTCGGGAAGAGCTGCTGTCCACCGAGCGACCAGACCAGCGGCAGATCGAAGCTCCACGACGCTTCCGCTTCGAGGCCGGTGCGCGGCAGGCCGGCGAGATCCTGGTCCACATACTGCGCGAAGAAGGAGAAACCGCCCAGGTAGAGCCAGAGGTTGCCGCCCGCCTCCCGCTTGCGGTCGTTTTTGATCGCGAAGGAGAACGCGTCGAGCGGACCGTTGAGGAGGTCGATGTCGGTGCCGTAGGCGCTCCCCTGAATGGTGCCGTCCTGCGCCATCTTGCGCTCGCGGCCCCAGGCCATGATGTCGATGCCGTTGCGCCCCTCGATGTCGGCGGTCCGCCAGCCCAGCGCGAGACCGGTCTGCGGATGCTTCTGGTCGATGTCCTGCACCCGCGCGTCATAGAGGATCACGACGCCGGTCTTGAGCTTCGGATCGGGATGGGGCAACAGCGGCTGCACCTCTTCCGGCGTGCCGTTGTCGCCGGCCAGAGCGTTCGGATCGCGCATGAAAACTGGATTGCCGGAGGTGTACGACCCCTTCACATAGAAATGCTGCCCGAGATCGGCGCCGGCCTCGACGCCGACGTCCTCGATGCGGTTGAAGGCGGTCGAGACCAGCCCGTAGCTCTCCAGGTGGCGGTCGTTCTGACGCTCGAACTTGCCCATCTTGCCGACCCGGACATAGATGCCGGAGTGCGTCGCGAGCAGAGCATGGCCCCCCTCGCGGCCGAATTGGATCCACGCCTCGTCGACGTTGGTCTGGGTGCCGGTCGAGGTCGGGTTGCGCTCGTAGAGGCTGATGAAGTCGAGCTTCAGATGCGCCTTGAGGCTCTCGCTCCAGACGCCGTCCAGGAACAGGCTGACGCCGGAGAGCTCGATGTGCGAGCCGGCGTTCACCGTCTCCTCGAAGCCCTTGGTCTGCCCGACCGGCAGTTGATCCGGCGTGAACGGAAAGGGGACCGGGAACTTGTTGTCCTCGCTGCGCCGGTAATTCATCTTCGCTTCGAGCCCCCACTTGAGCTGCGGCTTGCCACCGGCCGCGCCGGCCTCATCCGCCGACGCCGCCGGCTGGTCCTGCGCTTGGTCCTGCGCCCAGAGGGGGCTCGTCATGCAGAGGGCGGCGACCAGACAACCACACCACCGGCGGGTCCTACGCATTGCAGTTACCTCCTCGGAGAACATTGGAACCGGCCCCTAGCTTAGATGGTACGGCACCCGCAGTAAAGAGAAAGTGTCCCCCCCTTCGAGCTTCGCGGCACTAAGGACGTGCAAAGCGTTTTCTTGAAAGGGAGCCCAGTGATCTCGTCCGAAGAGTTCCGCCTCGCCCTGCGCCACTTTCCCGCCGGAGTCACCATCGTCACCATCAAGGCCGGAGAGGAGGTCCACGGGCTGACCGTCTCCGCCTTCGCCTCGGTGTCGGCCGAGCCGCCGTTGATCATGGTCATCATCGAGAACCGCCACCACGCCTACCGCCTGCTCCAGCAGCCCGAGGCGGTCTTCGCGGTCAACATCCTCGGCGAGGAGCAGTCCGAGCTCTCCAACCGCTTCGCCTGGGTCAAAGACGAAAACCGCTTCGCCCTCGGCAACTGGACCACGGCGGCCACCGGCGTGCCGATCCTGTCCGACGCCCTCGCCTGGCTCGACTGCCGCATCCACGCCCGCTACCCCGCCGGCTCGCACACCATCTACGTCGGCGAGGTGCACGCGAGCAAGGTGCCGAAGGAAGAGGCGCCGCCGCTCATCTACTGGAACCGCGGCTACCGCAAGCTCAACCTCGTGCCGGAGCCGCAGGTGCTGCCGACGGCCTGAGCCAGCGCGCCAACAGCCAGAACCCGGCGCCGAGCACCAGGCCCAGAGCGCCGCAGGTGTTCCACAGGGCGCGCGGACCGAAGCGCTGGAAGATCCAGGTGCCGGCCGGGGCGGCGACCACGAAGGCGCTCTCGAACGACAGGGTGAACACCGCCATGTAGCGCCCGCGGCTCGCGTCCCCGGCGCGGTTGGCGGTGATGCCGGCGAGGACCGGAAACGCCATCATCTCGCCGGTCGTCCACACCGCCACCGTGAACGCCACCCAGGCGAACCCGGAGGCGAGCGGCAACAGCGCGAGGCCGAGACAGAAGAGGAAGGATCCCACCGCCACCACCTTGAGCGGATCGCGCGCTCCGAGGCGGTGGATGAGCACCATCTCGAAGAGGACGATGATCAGCGTGTTGACCGACAGCGCGAGACCGATCTGCGACTTGCTGAAATGGTGCAGCTCGCGCAGAGTGAGCGGGAAGGTGCTGACAATCTGGAAAGTGACCATGGCGAGCACCAGCATCAGCCCGGCCAGCGCCAGGAACGGACCGTCCCGCCACGGCGACCGCTCCGCCGCCGCGGCCGCCCGCGCCTCGGCCACGGCGACCGCCCGCACGTCGCGGCGGAAGAAGACCCAGAGACAGGCCGCGGCCAGGATGCACGTGCCGCCGTCCGCCCAGAACAGCCAGGCGTAGTCCCGGGCGGCCAGGAAGCCGCCGGCCGCCGGCCCCAGCGTCATCCCCAGATTGATCGCCAGCCGGTAGAGCGCATAGGACTTGGTGCGCAACGCCGGCGGGCTGGCGGCGCCGATCGCCGTCGAGTTGGCCGGCCGGAAGGCCTCGGCGACCAGGCTCAGGAAGAAGATGGTGACGAAGACCGCCGGATGGGCTTGCAGATGCCCGAGCACCAGGAAGCCGGCGCCGGTGAGCACCAGGCTCACCGCCATCACGCTCCGCGGATCGACGCGGTCGCTGAGCCAGCCGCCGAGATACGTGCCGGCCACGCCGCCCAGGCCGTACACCGCCAGCACCGAGCCGGCCTGGACCACCGTGAAGCCGCGCCTCTCGGTCAAAAAAAGCGTCAGGAACGGCAGCACCATCGTACCGCTCCGGTTCACCAGGCTGGCGACGGCGAGCAGCCACACCGGCCGGGGAAGCCCGGAGAACGCGTCCCGGTAGTTTCTGGCGATGGCTTGCAACATGGAGCGGGTACTCTAGCAGCGGGTCTACAATCTCGGTCTCAGGCCTGGTCTCAGGAAAAACGCGGTCATGCGCCCGATCCTCTCTCTGCTCGCGATCCTCTCCGCCGGTCTCCTCGGCGCTCCGGCCCATGCCTTGCCACTCGACCGGGGCGCCTGGATCGAGCTCAAGACGCCGAGCTTCGTCCTGTACAGCGACGCCGGCGAGAAAAACGCCCGCCGGGTCGCCGAGAGCCTGGAGCGCCTGCGCTCCGTCCTCGGCCAGCTCAATCCCGGCCTCAAGCTGACCGCCCCCAACCCGACCTACGTCTTCGTCTTCCGCAACAACGACGCCTTCCGGCCCTACCGGAGGATCTACAACGGCCGCCCGGTCGACTCCGGCGGCTACTTCATCACCCGGCCCGAGTCGAGCTGGGTGGCGGTCAACGGCGACCCGCGCACCGACGAAGAGGCGATCCTCAACCACGAATACCTGCACTACATCCTGAGCAACAACTACCCATCCCTGCCGCTCTGGTTCAACGAAGGGATGGCCGAGCTCTACAGCTCCTTCCAGGCCACCGGCCGCGAAGCGCGGATCGGCATCCCGATCCCCGAGCACGTCTACTGGCTGCGCCAGCACGACCTGATTCCGCCGGCCCGGCTCTTCGCCATCGACCAGACCGCGCCGGACTACAACGAAGGCGCGCGCCGCGGCGTCTTCTACGCCGAGTCGTGGGCGCTCGTCCACTACCTGCTGGTGGGCAGCCCCGAGCATCAAAAACAGGCGCCGGACTACCTGCGCGAAATGGCCCGCGATCGACCGGCTCCGGACGCCTTCCGCACCGCCTTCGGGCTCGATGACGCGACGCTCGAACAGGAGATCCACGCCTACGTCCGCAAGCACCTGTTCGAGGTGAAGACCGTCCCCGTGCAGCCGAGCGAGGCGTTGCAGATCACCCGGCGCGATCTCCCCCGGGCGGAAGCGTTGGCGCGCCTCGGCGGCCTCCTCGTGAGTCTCGATCCGTCGCTCTGGCCGGCCGCCGCGGAGCACTTCCAGGCCGCCCTCGCCCAGGATCCTGAGCAACCACAAGCCCTCGCCGGCCGCGGCTGGCTCGAATCGCTCGCCGGCCATCCGCAAGAGGCCCGCCCCTGGCTCGAAAAAGCCGCGGCCAAAGCGCCGGACGATTTCCTCATCCAGTATCTCTACGGCCTCGCGCTCCTCGCAGGGCCGCCCGGTCCAGATGATCTCCGCCAAGCCCGCCGCGCCTTCGCGCAAGCCGTCGCTCTCCAGCCCGATTTCGGAGAAGCCTGGGCTCGCCTCGCCTTCGCGCAAGCGCAGGACGACGCGCTCCTCCCCGAAGCCCTGCGCTCCTTCGAGACCGCTCACCGCCTCCTGCCCACCCACACCGACATCGCCTACAACCTGGCCCTCGCCTACGCAAGATCCGGTCAGAGAGACCGCGCGCAGGAGATCATCGACCACGTCCTCGCCGTCCACGGCACGCCGGACGAGGTACAAAAAGCCCGCGCCGCTCTGGTCCAGGAAAAAAGACGCGACGTCGAAGACCTGATCGAAAAAAGCGACCTCGAAGGCGCCGCCGCGCTCCTCGAACAGCTCGCCGCGCAATCCCCGAGCCCCGAGCAGAAAACCGCCCTCCTCGCCCGCCTCGACGAAGTCCGCCACGTCCTCGCCTACAACCGCTTCGTCGGCCGCTACAACAAAGCCATGGAGCTCGCCGGCCGCGATCCCAAAGCCGCCATCGCCATCCTCGAAGACCTCGTCGCCACCACCAGCGAGCCGGGCCAGCTCGAACAGGCGAAGAAGGTGCTGGCGTCGCTCAAGGGGGAGCGGCGGTAGGAAGCTCGACGAGCGCAGGGCTTCACCTCGCCCACGCCCTTGCCAACACTCATTGATTTTCTGTTCAGGGTTTGCGCTATCCGTCGGAGAGGAGTAC
>DATARD010000143.1:0-43184 GCA_036264355.1 Thermoanaerobaculia bacterium | reverse complement strand
GCTCGCGGGCCAGGGCGCGGAAGGTGAAGACGTGGCCGCCGACCTGATGCACCAGGAAGAGGGGGCGCCGGCCGGGAGCACCCGCCTGCAAGCGGACCAGCGACGAGCGCGGACGCTCGGGCGCGCCACCGTCCGCGGACCGGCCGCGGATTTCAGCAGCCAGCGCGGCGACGGCGGCCACGGTCGGCGCCTGGAGCAGGAAGTCGGACGGCAGCGCGACGCCGAGGACCTCGCGCAGGCGGGAGCCGAGCTGGATGGCCATCAACGAGCTGCCGCCGAGGTCGAAGAAGTCGTCGTGCGAGCGCACTTCGTCGACGCCGAGGAGATCGCGCCAGACCGTGGCAATTTTGTCTTCATCGGCTTCATCGCCGTGGAGCCTCACCCCCGTCCCCTCTCCCATCGCCCCCCCTTCCGCCGGGAGAGGGGCGCCACCACCCGATCCCTGCACAGCCGTCTGGCCCTTCCGCCGCTCGGGCTCTGCCGGCTCGGCGCGGATCCAGAAGCTGCGCCGTTCGAAGGGATAGGTCGGCAACGGCACCCGCCGCCGCCGTTCGCCGGCGTAGAAGGCGTCCCAATCGATCTCGACCGCTTCGAGCCAGAGCCGGCCGAGCGCGCCGAGCACCTGCTCGCCATCCCTCAAGGCGGGGTTCAGCGCGGAATCGCGCGAGCGGCCGAGCGAGGGGACGATCAAGCGGGCGGCGGCGCGGTCCGGATGCTGGCGGGCAAAGGTGCAGAGCGTCCGTCCGGGGCCGACTTCGAGCAGCGCCGGCAGCGGCATCTTGAGCAGCTCCGCGAGACCGTCCGCGAAGCGCACCGGCGCGCGCAGGTGGCGCGCCCAGTAGGCGGGATCGGTCGCCATCTCGGGCGTGATCCAGGTGCCGGTCACATTGGACAGGAACGGCAGCCGGGGCGGCGCCAGCGCAATCTGCCGCACCAGCGCGGTGAACGGCTCCAGCGCCGGCTCCATCATCGCCGAGTGGAAGGCGTGCGAGGTGTGCAGGAGGCGGGTTTCGAGCCCGCGCTCCGCCAGCTCGCTCTGCAAAATGACGACGGCCTCCGCCGGCCCGGAGACCACGCAGGCCTTGGGGCTGTTGACCGCCGCGAGCGAGAGCGCGGAGCCGAGCAACGCGCCGATCTCTGCCTCGGGCAGCGGCACGGCGAGCATCGCGCCCGCCGGCAGCGCGTCCATCAGCCGGCCGCGCGCCGCGACCAGCCGCAGCGCGCCGTCCAGGGTGAAGACCCCGGCCAGGCAGGCGGCGACGTATTCGCCGATCGAATGGCCGAGGAACGCCGCCGGCTTCACGCCCCACGCCATCCAGAGCCGCGCCAGCGCATATTCGACCGCGAAGAGAGCGGGCTGCGTCACCGCCGTCCGCGCCATCTCGCGGGTCGCGTCTTCGGCCTTTTCCGCCGCCGGGAAGAGCACCGTGCGGAGATCGAGCCCAAGCTCCGGCGCCAGCAGATCGCAGCATCGATCGAGAACCGCGCGGAACACTGGTTCCGTGCGATAGAGGCCGCCGGCCATGCCTACGTGCTGCGCACCCTGGCCGGGGAACAGAAACGCGACGCTTCCCACCCCGGACTCCGCCGCGCTGCTCACCACCCGCGCCGGATCGAGGCTTCCGAGCGCCGCAGCCGCTTCACCGCTCTCCGCGCAGACGATCATCCGCCGCCGGCGGAAAGGCTGCCGCCCGACCGCCAGCGTAAACGCCACGTCCGCCAGAGCCCGGGGGTCGTCCGTGCGGTCCTTCAAGCTCTCCGCCAGGTTCGCCGTCGCCGCGTCCAAGGCCGCCGCCGTCTTCGCGGACAGCACCAGCACCTGCGCCGGCCGGCGCGGCACGTCGCTCGGCACCGCGGCCGGAGCCTCTTCGAGAATGGCGTGCGCATTGGTGCCGCCGATGCCGAACGAGCTGACCCCCGCACGGCGCGGCACCTCCCCGGCACCGCCGGGCCAGGCGGCGAGGCGGGCGTTGACGAAAAACGAGCCGAAATCGATCTGTGGATTCGGCCGCTCGAAGTGGAGACTGGGCGGGATCTCCCCCGCACCCAGGGCGAGCACCGTCTTGATCAGCCCCGCCGCGCCGGAGGCCGCGTCGAGATGGCCGATGTTGGTCTTCACCGAGCCGAGCGCATGCGGCGCGCCGGACTGCCCGAAGGCGGCGTTGAGCGCGGCGATCTCGACCGGATCGCCGAGCGCCGTGCCGGTGCCGTGCGCTTCGACGTAGCTGATGCTCGCCGGATCGACCGCGGCGGCGGCGAGGGCGGCACGGATCGCCGCCGCCTGCCCTTCGACGCTCGGCGCGGTGAAACCGACCTTGGCGGTGCCGTCGTTGTTGCTCGCCGAGCCGCGGATCACCGCGAGCACCGGATCGCCGGCCGCGACGGCGTCGTCCAGCCGCTTGAGGAGGACGACACCGACGCCGCTGCCGCCCACGACTCCCTGTGCCGCGGCGTCGAACGTGCGCGTGTGACCGTCCGGCGAGCTGATCCCGCCCGCGGCGTAGAGATAGCCGGAGACCTCCCGCCCCTGCACCGAGGCGCCACCGGCGAGCGCCATGTCGCAATCGCCGTGCAGCAGGCTCTGGCAGGCGAGGTGCACCGCCACCAGCGAGGTCGAGCAGGCGGACTGCACGTTGACGCTCGGACCGCGCAGGTTGAGCTTGAACGAGACCCGCGTCGGCAGGTAGTCGTGATTGTTGGCGATCGAAATCTGCTGGCGGCCCAGGGTCCGGATCAGGTTCGGATTGGCCTGAATGTTCAGGATATAGGTGTTCTCGGTGGCGCCGGCGAAGACGCCCACCCGGCCGCGGCGCGCGTCCCAGCCATAGCCGGCGCGCTCCAGCGCTTCCCAGGCGCATTCGAGGAAGAGGCGCTGCTGCGGATCGATGATCTGCGCTTCGCGCGGCGGCACGTCGAAAAAGGCGGCGTCGAACAGGTCCGGATCGTCGAGCGCGCCGCGCGCCTTGACCAGTTGCGGATCGTCCAGCATGCGGGCCGGGAAGCCGGCGGCGAGCAGCTCTTCGTCCGAGAAGAAGCGGATCGACTCGACGCCGTCGCGCAGATTGCGCCAGAACCGTTCCAGCGTGGCGGCGCCGGGGAAGCGGCCGGCCATGCCGACGATGGCGATCTCCACGCCCCGGTGCGCTTGACGTCCAGCGTGGACGTCGGCGCGGACCGCGGTGTCCGCCGCGGGATCGGCGCGCAGCGCCACGGCGAGCGTGCGGATCGTGGCGTGCTGGAAAAGCTGAACCAGCGGAATCGAGCGGCCGAGCGCGGTCTCCAGGCGCGACTGGACGCGGGCCATCAGCAGCGAATGGCCGCCGGCCTCGAAGAAGCTCTCGTCGATGCCCACCCGCTCGCGGCCGATCAGCTCGCACCAGATGGCGGCGATGCTCTGCTCCAGCTCGTCGCGTGGCGGCGCGGAGGAGCCCTCGGCCTCACCGCCGCCGCGCTCGGGCGGCGGCAGCGAGCGGCGGTCGAGCTTGCCGGTGGGCGACACCGGCCAGCTCTGCCGCAGCACGAACGCCGACGGCACCATGTACTCCGGCACCTTGAGCTGCACGAAGCGGCGCAGCTCGACGGCCGTCGGGCCGGGCTCGGCGGCCGGGATGAAGTAGGCGACCAGGCGCTGATCGCCGGGCGTGTCCTCGCGCGCCAGCACCACCGCCTCGCGCACCGCCGGATGCGCGGTGAGCACCGACTCGATCTCCCCCAGCTCGATGCGGAAGCCTCTGACTTTCACCTGCGTATCGACACGGCCGAGGAACTCCAGCTCGCCGTCCGGCCAATGGCGGGCGCGGTCGCCGGTCCAGTAGAGGCGCGCGCCCGGCACGCCGGAGAACGGATCGGGGAGATACCTCTCCGCGGTCAGCTCGGGCGCGCCGGCATAGCCGTCCGACAGGCAGCCGCCACCGATGTAGAGATCGCCGGTGACGCCGACCGGGCACGGCTCGAGGCTGTCTCCCAGCACGTGATAGAGCGCGTTGTCGATCGGCCGGCCGTAGGGGATGCTGGCCCAGCGCGGATCGACCTTCCCGACCGGATACCAGTTCGACCAGATCGTCGCCTCGGTGGCGCCGCCGAGGCTGATCACCCGGGCGTTCGGGAAGGCCGCGCGCACCCGCGCCGGCAGGCTGAGCGGAATCCAGTCGCCGGACAGGAAGACGAGCCGCAGCGCCGCCGGATCGGCCGCCTGCGACGGAAAGCGGGGCGCCAGGTTCTGCAACGCGGCGGGCGCCGAATCCCAGAACGTGATCCCCTCGCCGCACAGGATGGCGACCAGCGCGTCGGGATCGCGGGCCTCCAGCGCCGAGGCGATGCGCACCGTGCCGCCGGCCGCCAGGATGCCGAAAAGGTCGTAGACCGAGAGATCGAACGACAGGGCGGTGATGAACAGCAGCCGGTCGTCCGCGCCGACCGCGAAGCGGCGGTTGACCCAGTCGATCAGGTTGACCGCCGGCCGGTGGCGGACCATGACGCCCTTGGGCTTACCCGTCGAGCCCGAGGTGAAGATGATGTAGGCGAGGTCCTCGGGGCCGGCGGAGGCCGGCGGGTTCTCCGTGGGCAGATGCTCCAGCTCTTCCGCGCGATCCGCACAGACGACGTACCGGAGCTGCGGCAGCGCCGCGACGCCCCCCGCGGCGGCGATCTGTGCCGCTCCGGTGAGCAGGTGCGCGATGCCGTGGCGCTCCAGGATCCATTCGATCCGCTCCGGCGGCCAGGTGGTCTCGAGCGGCACGTAGGCGCCGCCGGCCTTGTGCACCGCGAGCACCGCGGCGGCCATCGCCGGCCCGCGGTCGAGATGGACGCCGACCAGCCGCCCCGGCCCGACGCCCTGCGCGAGCAGGCGGTGCGCCAGCCGGTTCGCCCAGCGGTTGAGCTCGCCATAGGAGACCCGCTCGCCGCCGAACACCAGCGCGGTGGCTTCCGGACGGCGCGCCGCCTGCGCTTCGAACGGCTGGTGCAGACAGAGCGCGCGCCCTCCATCCAGCGCCGTGTCGTTCCACTCCCGCAGGAGCTGATGGCGGGCGCCGGCCGGCAGCAGCGGCAGCTCGAAGAGCAGGCACTCCGGATCAGCGGCGGCGCCGGTGAGCAGCGCTTCGAGCTGGAGGAGGAGCCGGGTGGCGGTCGCGGCGTCGAACAGGTCGCGGTTGTATTCGAGCACCGCGCCCAGGGTGCCCTCGACGGCGGAAAAAGCCAGGGTGAGATCGAACTTGGCCGTGCCGCTCTCCACCTCGCGCCCGCTCACCCGCAGGCCGGCGAAGTCGGGATCGACGCGCGGCGTGTTCTGGAAGATCAGCATCACCTGGAAGAGCGGCGTGTGCGACGTGTCGCGCTGCGGGCGGAGCGCTTCGACCAGCTTCTCGAACGGCAGGTCCTGGTGCGCGGAGGCGTCGAGGGTGACCTCGCGCGCCCGCCGCACCAGATCGGCGAAGCTGGGCTTGCCCTTGCCGTCGGCGGCGTCGGCGAGGCAGGTGCGCAGCACCAGCGTGTTGACGAACAGGCCGATCAGCGGCTCGGTCTCCAGGCGCGAGCGGCCGGCGATCGGCGAGCCGACCGGCACGTCGCGCAGGCCGGTCGAGCGGCAGAGCAGCGCCTGGAACGCGGCGAGGACGACCATGAACGGCGTCGCGCCGCTCCGGCGGGAGAGCGCCGCGAGGTCCGCCGCCAACCCGGCCGGCAGACGTAGCGCGCGCCGCGCGCCGCGCGTGCTCATCACCGCCGGCCGCGGCCGGTCGGTCGGCAGCTCCAGCACCGCAGGCGCCTCCGCGAGCCGCGTGCGCCACCAGGAGATCTGCGCGGCAAGGGCGTCGCCCTGCAGCCAGCCGCGCTGCCACGCCGCGAAGTCGGCGTACTGCACCGGCAGCTCCGCGAGCGGCGACGGCGTCCCCGCGGCGAACGCCGTGTAGAGGGCGGCGGTCTCGCGGAGCATCACCGCGGTCGACCAGCCGTCCGAGACGATGTGGTGCAGGGTGAGCAGCAGCGCATGCTCCTCCGGCTCCAGGCGCAGCAGCGTGGCGCGGAGCAGCGGCATGCGCGCGAGATCGAACGGCCGGCGGGCCTCCCGGCGCGCCAGGGCGTCGGCTTCCTTCTCCCGGCCTGCCGCCGGCAGCGCCGCCAGGTCGATCACCGGCAGCGGCAGGTGGAGGACCGGAGCGACCGTCTGGACGACGAGATCTCCGGTCAAGGCGAACGACGTGCGCAGGACCTCATGGCGGCGCACGACCTCGTTCAAGGCGCGGGACAGGGCGTCTATCTCCGGATCATCGAGCCGGCCGCGCAGCCGCAGCTCGTTGGGCAGGAGATACGAGGCGCCGCCGACGCCGAGGCGCTCCAGGAACCACAGGCGCTCCTGGGCGAAGGAGGCGGGCAGGTCGCGGTCCCGGGGAACCGGCACGACCGGCGGGACCTGCGCAGGCGGTGAGGCCGGAGACGAGGAGAGCTCCTGCCGCGCCGCTTCGACGTGCGCCGCGAGCCCGGCGACCGTCGGCGCCTCGAACAGCCGGCGCAGCGAAATCTCGACGCCGCACACCTCGCGCAGCCGCGAGACCACCTGGGTCGCCAGCAGCGAGTGGCCGCCCAGCGCGAAGAAATCGCCGTCCGGGCCGACCTGTTCCAGGCGCAGGACGTCGCACCAGATCCCGGCGACCAGCTCTTCGAGCGGCGTGCGCGGGGTTCGAAAAGCGGCGGGTTCCGCCGCGGCGCTCCCCCACTCCGGCGCCGGCAACGCCCGCCGGTCCAGCTTGCCGTTGGCGGTCAGCGGCAGCGCGCCGAGGGTGACGAACGCGGCCGGGAGCATGTAGTCCGGCAGCCGCTCCTGGAGCCAGCTCCGCAGATCCGCGGCGCGCAGCGCCTGTCCTTCCCGACCCACGGCGTACGCCACCAGGCGGATCTCTCCGGCCGCGGCATTTGCGACGACCGCGCATTCGCCGACCTCCGGATGCCCCCCGAGCACGGCCTCGATCTCTCCCGGCTCGATGCGGAAGCCGCGGATCTTCACCTGATCGTCCAGCCGGCCGAGGTATTCGATCGTGCCGTCCGGGAGCTGCCGCACCAGGTCGCCGGTGCGGTACAGGCGCCCGCCGTCGCCCAGAGGATCGGGGATGAACCGCTCCGCGGTCAGCTCGGGACGGTTCAGGTATCCGCGCGCCAGGCCGTCGCCGCCGATGCACAGCTCGCCCGCGGCGCCCGGAGGGGCCGGAGGGGCCGGAGACATGGACGCGGGCGCACGGTCCAGCACGCAGAGGGCCGTGTTGGCGAGCGGCCTGCCGACCGGCACCGACGTGGCGCCTTCCGGCACCGCGCGGATCGGGTGCCAGGCCGCGAACGTGGTGCTCTCCGTGGGGCCATAACCGTTGAGCAGCCGCCGCGGCGGCCGGTCCGCGAGCACGGCCCGCGCCGCGGCCGGATCCACCGCCTCGCCGCCCACCAGCAGCTCGCGCATCGCCGCGAAGGCGCCGGGCGCCTCGCGCGCCATGCGGGTGAACAGCGCCGAGGTGAGGAACATCGAGGTGACCGCCTGCTCGCGGAGCCGGGCGGCGAAGTCCGCCGGGGAGAGCACCACCTCGCGCGGAATCACCACCACCGCACCGCCGTTGAGGAGAGCGCCCCAGATCTCATAGGTCGCCGCGTCGAAGCTGATGTTGGCCACGTGCCCCGTGCGATCGCCCGGCCCCAGAGTCACGTAGTTTGTGTTCCGCACCAGCCGCACGATCGCCCGGTGCGGCACCGCCACCCCCTTCGGCCGCCCGGTCGAGCCCGAGGTATAGATCACATACGCCAGACTCTCCGCCGGAATCCGCGGCCGGTTCCAATTGTCCTTTACGCCCTTTGTGTCCTTGATGTAATGGTCTTCTTCCTCCACCTCCACCAACCGCGCCCGTCCCGCCAGGCGATCCCGCGTGAGCCCGTGCACCAGCACGGTCCCGGCGCCGGTATCGGCCAGCATGAAGTCGAGACGCTCGTCCGGGTAGGCGGGATCGAGCGGCACGTAGACGCCGCCGGCCTTGAGGATGGCGAGAACGCCCACGATCAGCTCCGGCGAGCGCTCCATGCAGAGGCCCACCGCCGCTTCCAGGCCGGTGCCGAGAGCCACCAGCCGCCCGGCCAGCCGGTCCGACGCCGCGTCGAGGCGCCGGTAGCTCCAGACGCCTTCCTCCGCGCTGTCTGCGCCGTCGGAGATCACCGCCGGCGCGTCCGGCTGCGCGCCCGCCACCGCCGCGAACAGCTCCGGCAGGCTCGCCTCGCGCGGATAGTCGATGGCTGTGTCGTTCCACTCGGCGAGGGCCTGGTGCCGCTCGGCCGGCGCCAGCAGCGGCAGGTCCTGGACGCTCTGCTCCGGATCGTCGGCCGCCGCCGCCAGGAGGACCCCGAACCGGGCCAGCAGGCGAGCCGCCGTGGTGCCGTCGAAGAGATCGGTGTTGTGCTCCAGCGCGCCGATGAAGCCCTCTCCGGCGTCCACACAGGCGAACGTCAGATCGAGCTTCGCCACCCGGCTGTCCATCGCGAACGGAGAGACGCTGAGGCCCGGCATCTGGAGGCTCCGCGCGGGCGCGTTCTGCAACACGAACAGCACCTGGAACAGCGGTGAGCGCGAGAGGTCGCGCGCCGGCACCAGCTCCTCGACGAGGCGCTCGAACGGGAGGTCCTGCTGGTCGAAGGCGCCGAGCGCGGCCCGGCGCACCCGCCGCAGCAGCTCGCCGAAGCTCGGAGCGCCCCGGCCGTCGACGCGGAGCACCAGGGTGTTGACGAAGAAGCCGATCAGATCTTCGATCTCCCGCCGGGTGCGGCCGGCGATGGGCGAGCCGATCAGCAGGTCCTCCTGCCCGGCGTGGCGGCCGAGGGTGAGCCCCCAGGCGGCAAGCAGGCACATGAACGGGGTTGCCCCCGCGCGCCGGCTGAGCGCGCGGACCGCCACGGACAGGGCCGGCGGCAGCGACAGCGGCTGCGCGGCGCCGCGCGACGTCTGCACCGCCGGACGCGGACGGTCCGCCGACAGGTCGAGCACGGACGGCGCGCCGACGAGCTCTTGCCGCCAGAAGGCGAGCTGGGTCTCCACGGTCTCGCCCTGCAGCCATCGCCGCTGCCACACAGCGAAGTCGGCGTATTGCAACCGCAGCTCGGGCAGCGGGGACGGCAGGCCCGCCACCGCGGCCCCGTAGAGGCTGCCGGCCTCGCGCAGCAGCACGGTCATCGACCAGCCGTCCGAGACGATGTGATGCATGGAGAGGACCAGGCGGTGCTCCTCGCCGGCGAGGCGGAGCAGGAGCGCGCGCAGCAGCGGCCCCTGCGCCAGATCGAAACGCTCGCGGACCATCTGGATCGCCAGGCGGCCGGCTTCGATCTCAGGAGAGGGCAGACCGCGCAGGTCGAGCCGGGGCAACGCAACAGGCCGCGGCGGCGTGATGACCTGCACGACTCCGGACCTGGCTTGCCGGAACACCGTCCGCAGCGCTTCGTGGCGGCGCACCACCTCGCTCAGCGCGGCTTCCAAAGCGGACGGATCGAGCGGTCCGCGCAGGCTGAGCACGGCGGGCAGGTTGTAGGCGGTCCCTTCGCCTCCCAACTGCTCCAGGAACCACAGGCGCTCCTGGGCGAAGGAGGCAGGCAGATCGCTCTCCCTTGAGACCGGCACGATCGGCGGCGCGAGGACGGCCGTCTCCCGCCGCGCCGCTTCGACCCGGGCCGCCAGGGCGGCGAGCGCCGGCGCTTCGAACAGAGCGCGCAACGGCAACTCGACGCCGCACACCTCGCGGAGGCGCGAGACCACCTGGGTGGCGAGCAGCGAATGGCCGCCGAGCGCGAAGAAATCGTCCAGCGGTCCGACCCGGTCCAGATGCAGAACCTCGCACCAGATCCCGGCGACCAGCTCTTCCATCGGAGTGCGCGGCGCCGTGGCATCGGGGCCGGCTGTCTGCTCAGGCGCCGGCAGTGCCTTGCGATTGACCTTGCCGTTCGGCGTGCGCGGCAATTCCGGCAGGCCGACGAACGCCGACGGAATCATGTAGTCGGGCAGCCGCTCGCGGAGCCGCTCCTTCACGTCCGCCGGCACCCCTGGAGACACATAGGCGATCAAGCGCTGGTCCTGCGCCACGACGACCGTCTCCGCCACCTCCGGATGAGCGAGCAACGTGGCCTCCACCTCGCCCAGCTCGATACGGAAACCGCGCACCTTCACCTGATGGTCGATGCGGCCCAGGAACTCCAGCTCAATGTCCGAGCGGTGCGCGCGGCGGCGCACCAGGTCGCCGGTGCGGTAGAGCCGGCCGGACTGCTGACTGAACGGATCGGGAATGAATTTCTCGGCGGTCAGCTCCGGCCGGTTCAGATAGCCGCGGGCCAGCCCCTCGCCGCCCAGGCAGAGCTCACCCGGCACGCCCACCGGCAGCAGGCCGAGGGAGCGATCGACGATGTGCGCCTGCGTGTTGGCGATCGGCGCGCCGATGGTCGGCTCATGGGCCTCACCGTGCGGCACCAGCGCCCAAGTCGAATAGGTGGTGTCTTCCGACGGGCCATACAGGTTGAAAACCTTTTCAACCCCAGGAAGCGCATAGATTTCGTCGACCAGCGCGCGCTTGAGCGCTTCGCCTGCCAGGTTGACCGTGCGCACGCCGGCCGGTACGCCGCCCGCACGCACCAGGGCCGCCATCGCGCTCGGCACCGTGTTGATCAGCGTCAACTCGTTCCTGGCGGGCAGGCGCGGCAGCTCCAAAGCATCGGCCGCCAGGATCACCGTGCCGCCGGTGGTCAAGGGCAGGAACAGCTCGAACACCGACAGATCGAAGGTGATCGACGTCGCGGCCAGGACGCCCGCCAGCTCCGCGGCCGGAAACACCCCGGCCGCCCAGTCGAGCAGCGCCGCGACGCTCCGGTGGGTGATGGCGACGCCCTTGGGCCGGCCGGTCGAGCCCGAGGTGTAGATCAGATAGGCCAGATTGTCCGCCATCACCTCGTTCGCCAGCGGTCCGCCTTCGGTCGCCAGGTCTTCTTCGTCGAGGAGAAGCGTCGTTCCGGCGAATGGTGGCAGGCGATCCAAAACCTTTTCTTCGGCCAGCAGGACCGGCGCATCCTGCCCTTCCTGCGCATCCGCGAGCACGAACGCCAGCCGATCGCGCGGATAGGCCGGATCGAGCGGCACGTAAGCGCCGCCGGCCTTGAGCACCGCGAGCAGCGCGACGAGCAGCCGCGGCGTCCGCTCCAGGGCGACGCCGACGCGGCTCTCCGACCCGACGCCGAGCCGCCGCAGGCGCTGCGCCAGGCGGTCCGCCCGCCGCTCCAACTCGCCGTAGGAAATCCGCTCCTCCCCAGCCACCAGCGCCACGGCCTTCGGAGTGCGCGCCACCTGCGCCGCGAAGCGTTCGTGCAGGCAGATCTCGGCGTGGAACGGCGCCGCGGTGTCGTTCCACCCCTTGAGCAGTTGCGCCCGCTCGCCGGCGGACAGCAGCTCCATCTCCGCGGCCCGCCGCTCCGGATCGGCAACCGCTTCCCCCAGCAACGTCAGGTAGTGGCCGAGCAGGCGCTCCGCCGTCGCCTCGTCGAACAGGTCGCGGTCGAATTCCAGAACGCCGCGCAGCCCATCTTCACCCTCGACCAGCGAGAGCGTGAGATCGAATTTGGCCGTCGCGCCCGCGATCTCCTCGACCCCGATCTCCAGGCCGGCCGGACGCGGCAGAGCGAGCGGCGCGTTCTGGAGGATCAACATCACCTGGAACAGCGGCGCATGGGAGAGCGCCCGCTCCGGCCGCAGCGCCTCGACCACTTTCTCGAACGGCAGGTCCTGGTGCGCATAGGCGTCGAGCAGCGTCTCGCGCACCCGCCGCAGCAGGCCGCTGAAGGTCGGTCCGCCGGAGAGATCGCCGCGCAACACCAGGGTGTTGACGAAAAAGCCGATCAGCGGCTCGGTCTCGGCGCGGTTGCGGTTGGCGATCGGGCTGCCGACCGCCAGGTCGTCGCTCCCCGACCAGCGCGCGAGGAGGGTCTGGAAGACCGCCAGGAGCGCCATGAAGACGGTCGTGCCGGAGCGCCTGGCCAAACCGGCAAGCCCAGCGCCCCCCGGCACAGGAAATTGCAGACGTCCGCTGCGCCCGCCGCGCACCGTGGGCCGCGGCCGGTCGGTCGGCAGATCGAGCACCGGCGGCAGGCCGGCGAGCGCACAGCGCCAGAACGCGATCTGAGACTCCAGCGCCTCGCCGCGCAGCCATTCCCACTGCCAGACCGCGAAGTCGGCGTAGTGCATGGCGAGCGCCGGCAACGGCGACGGCCGGCCGGCCGCGAACGCTTCATAGAGCGCCGCCACCTCGCGCACCAGAACGCCCATCGACCAGCCGTCGGAGACGATGTGATGCATCGCGAGCACCAGCCGGTGCTCGTCATCACCGGTCCGCAGCAGGAGCGCCCGCAGGAGTGGGCCCTGCCGGAGATCGAAAGGCCGCGCCGCCTCGTCCGTGGCCAGGTGGCGGGCGGTGGTGTCCGCCTCGGACAGACCCAGCAGATCGACGATTGGCAACGGCACCGGCTCCGGAGGCGCAATGACCTGCCAGACCGTGCCAGCCGCCCTCCCAAGGCCCTCACCCCCGGCCCCTCTCCCGTCTCCCCCCGCCCATCCCCGGGAGAGGGGAGAAAAGCCGGGCGTTTCTGCAGGTCTCCCCTCTCCCGGCGGGGGCGTGGGTGGGAGATGGGAGAGGGGCCGGGGGTGAGGGCGCTTTTCGGCGGCCTCCGCCGCCCGGAACACCGTGCGCAACGCTTCGTGCCGCCGCACGATCTCGCCGAGCGCGGCGGTCAACGCCGCCGCGTCGAGCGGTCCACGCAGGGTGAGCAGCACCGGCAGGTTGTAGGCGGATCCGGCGTCGCCCATCTGCTCCAGGAACCAGAGGCGCTCCTGGGCGAAAGAGGCAGGCAGATCGCCATCGCGCGATATTGGAGCGATCGGCGACACGGTCGTCGCAGCCGCGTAGCGGGCCGCCTCGACACAGGCGGCGAGGCCGGCGACGGTCGGCGCTTCGAACAGCCGGCGCAGCGGCAGCTCGACGCCGCAGACCTCGCGGAGGCGCGACACCACCTGCGTGGCGAGCAGCGAGTGGCCGCCGAGGGCGAAAAAGTCGTCGTCCACCTGGACCCGCGGCAGCTTCAGCACCTCGCACCAGACCCCGGCGACCAGCTCCTCCAGCGGGCTCCGTGGCGCGCTCGGCATCTGGGAAGCGACCGCCGCGTCCGCGCCGGCCGGCTCCAGCTCCAGCAGCCGGCGGCGGTCCACCTTGCTGTTGGCGTTGAGCGGCAAGGCTTCGAGGCGGACGAAGGCGGCCGGGACCATGTAGTCCGGCAGGCGCTCGCGGAGATGGGCGCGCAGATCCGGCAGCGCCTCGCCGTCGACGGCGACGAAGGCGACCAGCCGCTTGTCGTTCCCCGTCTCGCCGCCGCTCGCCAGCACCGCCGCCTCGCGCACCGCCGGGTGATCGCAGAGCACGGCTTCGATTTCCCCCAGCTCGATGCGGAAGCCGCGCAGCTTCACCTGGTGATCGACGCGGCCGAGGAACTCGATCGTGCCGTCCGGACGATGGGGAAGATGGCGCGCCAGATCGCCGGTGCGGTAGAGGCGCGCGCCGGGCTCTCCCCAACGGGCGGCGAACGGATCGGGCACCAGCTTCTCGGCGGTCAGCTCCGGCCGGTTGAGATAGCCGCGCGACAGGCCGGCGCCGCCGGCGCACAGCTCCCCGGGCACGCCGGGCAGCACCGGCCGCAGGCGATCGTCGAGCAGCAGCACGCGGGTGCCGGCGACCGGCCGCCCGATCGGCACCGGGCCGGCGGTCTCGCGCGCACCCTGCATGCGGTGGCAGCAGGTGAAGGTGGTGTTCTCGGTCGGCCCGTAGCCGTTGATCAGCCGGAGATCCGGAAAGCGGGCGAGCACTTTCTCGACGTGCGGCGGCGACAGCACGTCGCCGCCGGCCAGGAGCTGGCGCACGCCGCGCAGGCTGTCGAGCGGCCCCTCGACCATCTGATGGAAGAGGCCGGCGGTCAGCCAGAGCGAGGTGACGCCGTTCTCTTCGATCGCCGCCGCCAGCTCGGCGAGCGAGGGAGTGTAGCTCGGAAAGACGACCAGGCGGGCGCCGTTGAGCAGGCTCCCCCAGATCTCCAGCGTCGAGGCGTCGAAAGCGATCGGCGCGAAGTGCAGCCAGGTCTCGCCGGCGGAGAGGTCGGCGAAGCCGTTGTGGCGGACGAGCCGGACGACCGCGCGGTGCGGCACCGCGACGCCCTTGGGCCGGCCGGTCGAGCCGGAGGTGTAGACCACGTAGGCCAGGCTTTCGGAGACGCTCCACTCCGGCGGATCGCCGTCGCTCTCCGGACCCGACGTCTCCGGCTCGCGATCGAGGACGATCACCGTGACGCCCTGTCCAACCGCGTTCAGCTTCGCCAGGTGCGGCTCAGCGGTGAGCAGCACCGGCGCGCCCGCATCGGCCAGCAGGAAGGCCAGGCGTTCGCGCGGGTAGGCGGGCTCGAGCGGCACGTAGCCGCCGCCCGCCTTGAGCACCGCGAGAATGGCCACGACCGCCTCCAGCGAACGGTTGAGGCAGACGCCCACCCGCGTGTCGGGACCGACGCCGAGAGCGCGCAGGCGGTGCGCCAGCCGGTTGGCGCGCTGGTTGAGCTCGCGGTAGGTGAGCCTCTCGCCTTCCGATTCGACCGCCACGGCATCGGGTGTGGCGCGCGCCTGGGCGGCGAACAGGGCATGAATCGTCTGCCGCATCTCCGGCCACGGGCTGTTGTCGGCCTCTTC
Organism: Thermoanaerobaculia bacterium; assembly: GCA_036264355.1. GTDB lineage: Bacteria > Acidobacteriota > Thermoanaerobaculia > Multivoradales > UBA5704 > UBA5704. The sequence goes on along the minus strand of DATARD010000143.1, from coordinate 28,414 downwards.
GTTCCACTCGGCGAGCGCCTGATGCAGCGTCTCCTCGCCGGCGAGCGGGAGCTGCCAGAGCAGGCGTTCCGGCGCGCGGAGCATGCCGTCGAGCAGCACCCCGAACGCATCGAGAAGCCGCAGCGCCTCGGCGCGGCCGAGGATGTCGGCGGCGAAGTCGAGCCGGGCGAGGAGAGCCCCGTCCCGCTCTTCGAGCGAGAGCGCGAGGTCGTACTTGACCGTTCCGGTGCCCAGCTCCAGCCGCTCCGCGACGAGGCCCGCGAAGCCCGCGGCCTGGGCCGCTCCCTCGTGCACCGTGAACAGCGCCTGCACCAGCGGCGCGTGGCGCAGGCTGCGTTCCGGTTGCAGCTCCTCGACCAGGCGCTCGAACGGCACCGTCTGATGCGCGTGGGCGCCCAGAAACGAGTCGCGCACCCGCGCCAGGAGCGCACGCACGGTCAGGCCGTGTCCCTCGATTCCCGCGAGATCGGTGCGCAGGGCGACGACGTTGGCGAACAGGCCGATCAGCCCTTCGGTCTCGACCAGCTCGCGGCCGGCGAGCGGCGTGCCGATCACCAGGTCGCCCTGCCCGGTGGTGCGGCGGAGCAGGATCTCGAAGGCGGTGAGGAGAGCGAGAAACCGGGTGACTCCTTCCTGGCGGCAGAAGGCTTTCACCCGGCCGTTGAGCGCCGCCGGCAGGGCGAGCACCGCGTGGCCGCCGCGGTGGTCGCGCACCGCCGGCCGCGGGCGCGCCAGCGGCAGCTCCAGGACCTCCGGCGCGCCGCGCAGCCGCTCGCGCCACCAGGCGAGCTGCTCCGCCTCGACCTCGGCGAGCTGCCCGCGCTGCCAGGCGGCGAAGTCCGCGTACTGGATCGGCAGCTCGGGGAGCGGCTCCGGCGCGCCGTAGAGTGCCGCCAGCTCCCCGCCGAGGACGCCGAGCGACCAGCCGTCGGCGATGGCGTGATGGAGGTTGAGCGAGAGGAGGTGATCGTTCTCCCCGATCCTGTAGAGCACCGTCCGGAGCAATGGACCGCGCTCGAGATCGAACGGGCGCACCGCTTCCGCCGCCGCCAGGCGCAAGGCTTCGGCCCACCGCAGCTCCGGAGCGATTCGATCCAAATCGACCCGCGGCAGCTTCCACAGATCCGGCGGCGGCGCGATCACCTGCACCACCTCGCCGTCTTCGACCGCCAGTGTCGTGCGCAGCGTCTCGTGGCGGCGCACGATCTCGCCGAGCGCCCAGGTGAGCGCGCACGTCTCGAGCGGACCGCGCAGGCGCAGAGCGAACGGCATGCCATAGAGCGGGCTTTCCGGATCGAGCTGATCGAGGAACCAGAGCCGCTGCTGGGCGTACGACGCCGGCAGGACGAAAACGGCATCCCCGGCGTCAGGCGTACAGCCGGACGAATCGACCGGCGAATCGCCGGTGAGCACGCTCACGGCCGCTCGCCTTTCGTCGCCGGGCGCGGACGGGCCGCCGCCGTGCGGGCCACCCGCTCGATGCGCGGCACCGCCGGCAGGCCTTCCACTCCAACCGGCACCGTGCTCTCGCGCGCCTGGCGGACGGCGCCGAGCAGGCCGGCGATCGAAGGCGCCTGGAACAGGCTGCGCAGCGGCAGGTCGACCTGGAAGTCGCGGCGCAGCCGGGCGATCACCTGGGCGGCGAGCAGCGAGTGGCCGCCGAGGCGGAAGAAGTCGTCGTGCACTCCCACCTGCTCGACTCCCAGCACCTCGGACCAGATGGCGGCGAGCGACCGCTCCTCGGCGCTCTCGGGAGCGACGAAGCCGTCTCCCGAAGTGCCATGCACCGGCTCCGGCCGCGGCAGCGCCTTGCGGTCCACCTTGCCGTTCGGCGTCCGCGGCAGAGCCTCCAGAATGACGAAGGCGCCCGGCACCATGTGCGCCGGCAGCCGCTCTCCCAGCCAGGCCGCGAGCGCCTCCGGCTGGAGCTCCTCCCCGACGAGATAGCCCACCAGCCGCTTCTCGCCCGGGCGGTTCTCGCGCGCCACCACCACGACCTCGCGGACGCCGCCGTGGCGCAGGAGCTGCTCCTCGATCTCCCCTAGCTCGATGCGGAAGCCGCGGATCTTCACCTGATGGTCGATCCGCCCGAGGAATTCCAGCGTGCCGTCCGGCCGCCAGCGCGCGAGGTCGCCGGTGCGGTAGAGACGCCCGCCGCCGGCGGTTCCGGCGAACGGATCGGGCACGAAGCGCTCGGCGGTCAGCTCCGGCCGGTTGAGATAGCCGCGCGCCAGGCCGCCGCCGGCCAGGTAGAGCTCGCCGGCCACCCCCGCCGGCACCGGTTTTCCCATGCCGTCGAGCAGATAGACGCGGGTGCCGGCGATCGGCCGCCCGATGGTCGCCGGGCCGGCCGCGCTGCGCAGCGCGAAGGTCGAGTAGGTGGTGTCCTCGGACGGGCCGTAGAGGTCGAAGACCCGCTCCGCCTTGGTGCCGCGCACGATCTGCCCGACCAGCGCGGTGGTCAGCGGCTCGCCGGCCAGGTTGACCGTGCGCACCGACGGCGGCACGGCGTCGAGGCGCAGCAGCTCGGTCATCGCCGAGGGCACCGTGTTGAGCAGGGTCACCCGGCCGGCAGCGATCAGAGCGGGGAGGCCGGCGAGCTGCAGGGCGTTCTCCGCCAGCACCACCGTGCCGCCGCAGCAGAGCGGGACGAACAGCTCGAAAACCGAGAGATCGAAACAGACCGAGGTGGCGGCGAGGACTCCCGCCAGGTCCGCGGGCGGGAAGACCCCGCGCGCCCAGAGCACCAGCGCCGCGGCGCTGCGATGGGTGATCGCCACGCCCTTCGGCCGCCCGGTCGAGCCGGAGGTGTAGATCAGATAGGCCAGGTTGTCCGGATCGGCGGCGGCCATGGACCGGTCTTGCCGCTCCTCGCCGAGATCGTCCAGGCAGACCGCGCCGGCATGACCAGCCATCGGAATCCGCGGCAGCAGGCGCTCGCGGGTGACGACCGTCCGCGCGCCCGAGTCCTCCAGCATGAAGGCGAGCCGCGCCGCCGGATAGGCGGGATCGAGCGGCACATAGAAGCCGCCGGCCTTGTGGACACCCAGGAGGGCCGCCACCAGATCGGGCTCGCGCTCCAGCAGGACGCCGACCGGCACCTCCGGCCCGACGCCCACCGCGCGCAGCCGGCGCGCCACCTGCTCCGCGCGCCGGTCGAGCTCGGCATAGGTCAGCTCCGCGCCATCCGCGCCGCCCGCTCCGACAACCGCCATCGCGTTGGGCGTCCGCGCGGCCTGCGCCGCGAACAGGCTGGCCAGGGTCGCGGGCACGGGCTCCACCTGTGGCGTGCCGGTGTCGTTCCACGCCACCAGGATCTCGCGCTCCTCCGCCGCCGCGAGGAGCGGCAGGTCGGAGAGGCGCTGTGCGGGATGGTCCACGACTCCCTGGAGCAGCGTCGCGCAATGCGCCGCCAGGCGGAGCACGGTCGTGCGGTCGAAGAGATCGCTGTCGTAGCGCCAGAGGAGGGTGAGAGCGCCCGCGGTGCCCTCGACCGCCGTCACTTCGAGATCGAAACGCGACTCGTCCCGCCGCACCTCGCGCGGCACGACGGCGGCGCCCGGCAACGCCAGCGGCTCGCGGACCGCCTCCTGGAACGCGAACAGCACCTGGAAGAGCGGCGTGTGCGCCAGGTTGCGGTCCGGCGCCAGCTCGGCGACCAGCTTCTCGAACGGCAGCTCCTGGTGGGCGTGCGCCATCAGCGTGGCGCGGCGCGCCGCGGCCAGGACCTCGGTGAACGCCGGATCGCCCTGCCAGCGGGTGCGCAGCACCAGGGTGTTGACGAAGAAGCCGATCAGTCCTTCGATTTCGCTGCGGTTGCGGCCGGCGATCGGCGAGCCGAGCACGATGTCGTCTTGACTGGAATACCTGCCGAACAGGGCCGCCAGTCCCGCGAGCAAAAGGATGAAGGGCGTCGCCGCCGAGCGCTGGGCGAGGCCGCGCAGCGCCGCGGCGAGGTCCGCCGGCAGCGGCACCGCCTCCTGGCCGCCGCGGAACGCCTGCACCGGCGGACGGGGGCGGTCAGCCGGCAGGTCGAGCGTCGCCGGCGCGCCGTCGAGCGCCGCCTTCCACACCGCGAGCAGGCGGTTGGGCGTCTCTCCCTGGAGATGCGCGCGCTGCCAGACCGCGAAGTCGGCATACTGGATGGGCAGATCGGGCAGATCGGACCGATCCGCGCCGTAGAGCTGCGACAGCTCGCGGAAGAAGAGGCCCATCGACCAGCCGTCGGAGACGATGTGGTGCATCGCCAGGACGACCGTCTGCTCGCGCTCGCCGGTGCGCACCAGCAGGAGGCGGAGCAGCGGACCGCTCCGGAGATCGAACGGCCGCCGCGCTTCGCTCTGCACGAGGCGCGCGATCTCGGGCTCGCGGCGCTCGGCTGGCTCACCGGTCAAATCGACGACCGGGATCTCCAGAGCTTCGGCGGCCGCGATCTCCTGCACCGGCCGGCCTTCGACATCCGGAAAGACCGTGCGCAGCGCCTCGTGGCGGCTCACGATGCCCGCCACCGCGCGCGCCAGGGCGGCGGTGTCGAGGTCGCCGCGCACGTCGAACGCGCGGGCGATGTTGTAGGCCGAGCCGCCCGGCGCGAGCTGGTCGAGGAACCAGAGACGCTCCTGGGAAAAAGACAGCGGGATCGGCGCGCCGGCCGCGCGGCGCGGGATGCGCCCGGACGGCGCGGCGCCGGAGAGCGCCGATTCGACGGCGCGCGCCAGCCCGGCCACGGTCGGCCCTTCGAACAGCGCGGCGAGCGGCACCTCCGCCTGCACCGCGTCGCGCACCCGCGACAGCATGCGGGTCGCGATCAGCGAATGGCCGCCCAGGTGGAAAAAATCGTCGTGCAAACCCACCGCCGGCACGCCGAGCACCGCGCTCCAGATGCCCGCCAGCAGCTCCTCGACCGGCGAGCGCGGCACGGCATCTTCGTCGTCCAGAGCGCTCCCACGCACCTCCGGCTCCGGCAGCGCCCGCACGTCCACCTTGCCGTTGGCGGTCAGCGGCAGCGCCTCCAGGACGGTGAAGGTCGACGGCACCATGTACTCCGGGAGGCGGGCTGCCAGGAAGGCGCGCAGCTCGTCCACCGAAAAATCGTCCGCCGCCGGCACCACGTAGGCGGCCAGGCTCGCTCCGCCTTCGCCGCCCGTTCTGGCGACGACCGCCGCCTCGCGCACCGCCGGCTGCTCGCGGATGACCGTCTCGATCTCCCCCGGCTCGATGCGGAAGCCGCGGATCTTGACCTGCTGGTCGGCGCGGCCGAGGAACTCCAGAGTGCAGTCGGCCAGCCAGCGGGCCAGATCGCCGGTGCGGTAGAGGCGCGCGCCGGGCTCCGCCGCGAGCGGATCGGGCACGAAGCGCTCGGCGGTCAGCTCCGGCCGTCCGAGATAGCCGCGCGCCAAGCCGTCGCCGCCGGCGTACAGCTCGCCGGTCACCCCCTGCGGCACCCGGCGGAGCCCGCCGTCGAGCAGCATCACGCGCGTGCCGGAGATCGGCCGGCCGATCGGCACCGAGCCGGTGAAATGCTGCGGCCCCTGCATCACATGGCAACAGGTAAAGGTGGTGTTTTCGGTCGGCCCGTAGCCGTTGACCAGGCGCAGCTCCGGGAACCGGGCGAGCACCTTCTCGACGTGCGGCGGCGAGAGGACGTCGCCGCCGGCCAAAAGCTGGCGCACGCCGGCGAACCGTTCGAGCTGCGCGTCGGCCATCTGGTGGAACAGGCCGGCGGTGAGCCAGAGCGAGGTGATGCCGGTGGCTCCAGGGTGTCCGGAGATCGTCTCGCCCAGCTCTTCGAGCGACGGCCGGTAGCTCGGGAAGACCACCAGGCGCCCGCCGTTGAGCAGGCTGCCCCAGATCTCCAGCGTCGAGGCGTCGAACGCGACCGGCGCGAGCTGCAGCCAGGTCTGCCCGGCCGAAAGGTCGGCGAACCGGTCCTGCTTCACCAGCCGCACGACCGCGCGATGCGGCACGGCCACGCCCTTCGGCCGTCCGGTCGAGCCCGAGGTGTAGACCACATAGGCCAGGTTGTCGGCGCTGCTCCGCGCTGCCGGCGCCTCATGGCTCCGGCGGTCGATCGCCTCGCGGTCGAGATCGAGAACGACTTTCTTGAGATCCGGTCCGCCGAGCTCGCCGAGCGCGGCGAGGTGTCGCGACGTCGTCACCACCACCGGCGCCGCCGCATCTTCGATCATGAAGCCCAACCGCTCGCGCGGGTACGCCGGCTCCAGCGGCACGTAGACGCCGCCCGCCTTGAGCACCGCGAGCAGCGCGAGCACCGCTTCCGGCGACCGGTTGAGGCACACCCCCACCCGCACCTCCGGCCCCACGCCGAGCGCGGTCAGATGCCGCGCCAGCCGGTTCGCCCGCTCCTCCAGCTCGCGGTAGATCCAGCCGCCGGGCACGCCGGCCGCTTCGACCGCCATCGCGTCCGGCGTCGCCGCCGCCTGCGCCGCGAAGAGCCCGTCGATGGTCGCCGCGCGCAGCTCTCCGCGCAGCGCGCCGTCCGCCGCGCCTCCCCAGCTCGCGAGCTGGGCCGCCTCGGCCGGCGTGAGCATCGCGAGCTCGTCGAGCCGCGCTCCCGGGTTGGCCATCGCCGCGGCGAGGAGGACCTGATAGTGCCCCCAGAGGCGGTCGATCGTCGCCGCCTCGAAGAGGTCGAGGCTGTACTCCCAGACCATGGTCAGCGCCTCGCCGCCGCTCGGCTGGCGGCCGACGCGCTGCTCGGCCATCGGTTTGACGACGATGTTCAGATCGGTCTTCGCCGAGCCGTTGTGGCGCTCATACAGGAAGCCGGTCATGCCGGCGAAATCGAGATCGGGCACCGGCGCGTCGTGGAAGCTGAACAGCACCTGGAAGAGCGGATTGCGCGACGCATCGCGGTCTGGGTGCAGCTCCTCGACCAGCTTCTCGAACGGCAGGTCCTGGTGATCGTGCGCCGCGAGCGCGGTGGCCCGGACGCGCGCCAGCAGCTCGCGAAAGGAGAGATCGCCGGCCAGCGCGACGCGGAAGACCAGCGTGTTCACCACCATGCCGACCAGCGACTCGATCTCACGCAGCCGGCGGTTCGCGAAGCCGCTGCCGAGCAGGATGTCGCCCTGCCCGGTCGAGCGCCAGAGCAGGGTGTAGAAGACGGCCAGCATGCTCATGAAGAGCGTCGAGCCCTCGCGCCGGCTGAACGCCCGCAGCTCGCTGTAGAGCGCCGGCGGCAGGTCGACGCGCAGCATGGCGCCGCGGAAGCTCAAGCGGCGCGGGCGCGGCCGGTCGGTGGGCAGCTCGAGCGGCGGCGGATAGCCGGCGAGGCGGTCTTTCCAGTACGCGAGCTGCGCGGCCAGCGCCTCGCCCTGCATCCAGCCGCGCTGCCAGGCCACGAAGTCGGTGTACTGCACCGGCGGCTCCGGCAGCGGCGACGGCAGGCCGGCGTGGTACGCGGTGTAGATCTCCTTGAGCTCACGCAGGAAGACGGCGAGCGACCAGCCGTCGTGGACGAAATGATGCTCGACCTGGAGCAGCAGGTGGTCCCGCGGATCGAGGCGCAGCAGGAGCCAGCGCAGCAGCGGCAGGCGCGCGATGTCGAAGCCGGTGCGGATCTCCCGCCGCACCAGCTCCTCGGCGCAGGCGAGCCGCCGCTCCGCCGGCAGCGCGGTGAGATCGATCAGCGGCAGCGCCACGGCAAACGGCGGATGGACGACCTGCACCGGCCGGCCGTCGACCTCCGGGAAGGTGGTGCGCAGGATCTCGTGGCGCCGCACCAGCTCGGAGAGCGTCCGTTGCATCAGCTCCGGCGCGAAGGCGCCAGCGAAGCGGATGGTGAACTGGAAGTTGTAGGCGATCGCGCCCGGCGCGAGCTGGTTCAGGAACCAGACCCGTTCCTGGGTCGAGGAGAGCGGGATCTCCCCCTGATCGGACCGATTCCGGCGGACGATCGGCGGCAGCCGGTCCGCCGAGCGGACCGCGGCGGCGTCGGCGAGCGCGGCCACCGTCGGGTGGTCGAACACGGTACGCAGCGGCAGCTCCAGCCCCAGATCGTCGCGCAGCCGGGTGACCACCTGGCCAGCGAGCAGGGAGTGGCCGCCGAGCGCGAAGAAGTTGTCGTGCACGCCGACCGGGTCGAGGCCGAGCAGCTCGCTCCACAGCCGCGCCAAGCGCTCTTCGAGTGGCGTCCGCGGCGCCACGAACGCTGAATCGAGCTCCGGCCGCACGCGGTCCGGCGCCGGCAGGGCACGGCGGTCGATCTTGCCGGTCGGCGTCGTCGGCATCGACTCCAGGAAGACGAACACCGCGGGCACCATGTAGTCCGGCAGCTTGCGGCCCAGGATCTCGCGCAGCGCGCTGACGCCGAGGGCTTCCGCTGTCTCTGGACGGCGCACCACGTAGGCCACCAGGCGCTTGCCGGTCCCATCGTCATCCCGCGCCAGCACGGCCGCCGTCTGCACCGCCGGAATCCGGCCGAGCACGGCTTCGATCTCCCCCAGCTCGATGCGGTAGCCGCGCACCTTGACCTGGGTGTCGGCACGGCCGGCGAACATCAGGTCGCCGGACGGCAGCAGGCGCGCCAGGTCGCCGCTGCGGTAGAGCCGGCTGCCCGGCCCGCCGAACGGATCGGGGACGAACCGCTCGGCGGTCAGCTCGGGCCGGTTGTGGTAGCCGCGCACCACACCGACGCCGCCGAGGAAGATCTCGCCGGTCTCCTCCGCGGCGACCGTCTCTCCATCCGGACCGAGCAGGTGAGCCGACAAGCCGTCGATCGGCTGGCCGATGGACGGCACCTCGATGCCGTCCCCCTTGACCGCCGCGACCGTCGAGTAGATCGTCGCCTCGGTCGGCGCGTAGGCGTTCAGCAGCCTTCGCCCTGCGGCCCAGCGCGCCGCGGTCGCCGCCGAGCAGGCCTCGCCGCCGAGGACGATCGAGCGCAGATCCGGAAAATCGGTCTCCTCCACCGTGTCGAGCAGCGACGGCGGGATGGCGAGCGCGGTGATCCGCTGCTCGCGCAACTCGCGGCCGAGCGCCGCGCCGGAGAGCAGCGTCTCGCGCCGGGTCAGCACCAGGCAGGCGCCGCAGGAAAGAGTGGTGAAGATCTCCAGCACCGAGGCGTCGAAGCCCAGCGAGGCGAGCTGGATCATGCGGTCGCCGGGGCCGAGGCCGAACAGGCGCTGCGTCGTGCGCGCGACGTTCACCGCGCCCCGGTGCGGCACCAGCACTCCCTTCGGCTGCCCGGTGGAGCCCGAGGTATAGATGACGTAGGCGAGGTTGTCTGGGGAAACCGAGGCGTAATTGTGGACGTACGATCCCTCTTCTGTTTCATCCAGCAGCACGGCGCGCTCCGCCGGCAGGAGGCCGGCGAGATGGCGCTCGGCGAGCAGCACCCGCGGCCGGCCGGCCGGCGCACCGCGGCCGGCGTCCTCCCACAGAAAGCGCAGCCGCTCCTCGGGATAGCCGGGATCGAGCGGCACGTAGGCGCCGCCGGCCTTGAGCACGCCGAGGAGCGCCGCGATCATCGCCGGCGAGCGCTCGGTGAGCAGGCCGACCAGCGACTCGGGGACCACGCCGGCGGCGCGCAGGCGATGCGCCAGGCGGCTCGCCCGGGCGTTGAGCTCGGCATAGGTCCAGCTCGCGCCGGCGAACGAGAGAGCCGACGCATCCGGGGTCAGCACCGCCTGCCGCTCAAAGAGATGGTGAAGACAGTCGTCCATCAGAGTGAACCTCTCTAGGGGGCGGCCAACAGATCGCGAACCTTCTGCGCCAGCGTCTCGCCATTGAACCGGCGATCCGCCGGCAGGGACTTACCCACGTGCATGACATAAGCGGGAACCGGCGGCGTCTCGCCCCAGTGCGCGTCCGGCGCGAAGAGCTGGGAGGTGTCCCAGGCCTTCTCGTCCTTGAGCCCGACCGGCGCGGCCATCGCCTGCGCCAGGGTGTGGACAGGAGTCCAGAAGTGGGTGACCCGGGAATCCGGCAGATGCGCCGTCGCCGGCTTGACGTCGCTCTCCTTCTCTTCCCCGAGCATCGGGCCCCAGACGACGTAGACGCGCAAGCGGTCGCCGGGAATCGTGTCCAACACGTACTTTTGCACCACACGGGCGCTGATGGCGCAGACCCCTCACGTCGGCGACAGCAGCAGCACCAGGCGCACCTTGCCGGCGTCGTGGTTGAACAGCGCGCGCAACTCCGCGCCGTCGGCAGTGAGCGGGTGCACCTCCGCGAGGCGCGGCTCCGGCCGCTCAGCCCCCGCGCCGCCGATCCGCTTCAGGACCAGCGGCACATGGTTCGTCTTCCCTTCATAGAAGTCGCCGGTGATCGTCGCGCCGTCCGCCGCCACGGTGCCGGTGAACGGGGTCTCCACCATCACCTGCGCCTTCTGGGCGAAACGGTTGAACTCGAAATAGACTGCCGAGCCGTCGATCCGGATGTTGTCGAGCGGATGGAACTTCATCTGCTGGTTGGGCACGTCGATCGTCCCCACCCATTTGCCCTTGGCGTCGCGCGCGAGCTCGACCAGGACGTCGGCCTCGAGCTCCGCCTTCTTGTAGACCAGGGTTCCCTGCCAGAGCCCCTCGACGTTCGCGGCGGACGCGGCGTTTGCAGCGGGCGCGGGCGGCGCGGCGGTGTCGGCGGCATTGGCGAGCGAGCCCTGCCATCCCAGCAAGGCCACGGCGACGGCAATCCTTACGCAAGCCTTGCGGCTTATCCTCCTCATCAGCGGTCTCCTTTCCAGCCGACCTGAAATCCCCAGAAACTCCAAGCTTCCCCGGACGACGTCTCCCCTTACTTCCTGGGCTCCGGCATCACGAAAGGCGTTTTCTGCGCTGTGGCGGCGCACGCGGTGTCCAGCCCTTCGGCGGTGCCCCGGCGGATGAAGTCGTTCATGATCCGCGTCACGCATGGATCCGGCAGGCCATGGAAGCCCTGCGGGAGCACCAGATGCTTGCTGTGCGGCAGGTGGCGGGCGACCTGCTCCCCCCACACCGGCGGCGCGACCGGATCGCGCTGGCCGGAGATGATCAGGGTCGGCGCCGCCGAGCGCACGTCGTCCGTGAAGCCGCGCGGCAGCGCGCCGCGCGGCCAGACCGCGCAGGCCTGGAGCTGCTGGTCGACCCGGTAGGTGCCGAGGAAGGAACCGACGGCGAGACGCCGCGCCTCCGCGCGGTCGATGAACGGTGTGTCCTCGGCGCAGGTGACGGACAGAAACATTCCGACGGCGACGAACTGCCCCTTGGCCGCCACCCGCCGCTGGCGTAGCGCAAGGCGCGCCATCTCGGTGTAATCGCCCGCCGCCGCCTGCGTCAGATAGAGCGGAATGACGTTCGCTTCCTCGTTGTACAGACGGTAGCGCAGGGCTTCGTTGAAGTCGTCGAGCGACAGCCGGACGTGATAGACGCGGTCGCCGGTGTCGGCCTGGGTCACCGCGACGCTCTCCGGCTCGCGGGCGAGCCGCGCCTGCACCGCCGCGAGCTTCTGCCGCAGCTCCGGGAACGCCCGGTTGCACGCCGGGTCCGCCGTGCACTCGTCGAACAACAGCTCGAGCGCGCGCTGGCTGTCCCGCGCGTAGTACATCGGCAGCTTCATGTTGGTCGGCACGACGCCGCGCAGGATGACGCTGTGCACGTGGTCCGGATGGCTGCGCATGTAGACGAGGGCGGCACGGCTGCCGTAGGAGCTGCCGTAGAGATCGATCCGCTCATAGCCGAGCGCCGCGCGCACGTCGTCCAGGTCGTCCATCGCGATCGGCGTCGTATAGAGCGTCAGATCGGCATCCAGGTGCTGCAGGCAGTCGCGCAACGCGGACACCGGCAGCATGTCGCCCATGTATCCCTGCGGCTCGTCGTCGGTCCCCGGCAACGGGCAGTCCAGCGGATGCGAGCCGCCCGTGCCACGCTGGTCGACGAGCACGATGTCGCGGTCGGCCAGCACGTCGGCGAAAATGCCGGAGAACGCCTTCGCCGCCGCCGACGCCGGCTGGCCGGGGCCGCCGACCAGGATGAAGAGCGGCGCCGGCGCGGTCGATCCCGGACCCGGCGATTTCACAGCCGGCAGCATGGCGACATGGAGACCGATCTTCCGCCCCTGGCGGCTGGCGCGGTTCTCATACACCTCGAACGTGCCGCAACGCCCTCCCTGGTCGAGGCCGGGCAGCTTGCAGGGCGCGAGAGCGAGCCGCGGCACCGGCGCCATCGCCGGCACCGCAGGGGACGGCGTCGGACGGGCCCCCGCACAGGCCGCAAGCGAGGCCGCAAGAAGGAGCGCTGCCCAGAGTGAGCCGCTCGCTGATTTCTTCCACATCCGCTTCACTTTCCCTCCTCGGGTCCGGCGCCGATGATACACTCGAAATCTCGAATCGCCTTCCCATGGCGGCTACTTCTCTTGTTGAATTTTTAACTGAACTTTTTGAGGCTCAGAACGACATGAGATCTGGTTTCAAATGGACCTGTCTGCTTGCCGCCTCGTCTGCGTTCCTGACCGCGGCCGCCGCGCTCGCGCAGCCGGCGCCGGCGCACGGCATCGTCCGCAACCACTTCGACGTGCGGCCCACCACCGGCAAGATCCACGTCGACGGCGTCCTCGACGAAGAGGCGTGGAAGAGCGCCACCGTCATCCCGCTCCCCTACGAGTGGTATCCGGGCGACAACATCGCGCCGCCGGTGCGCACGGAATGCCTGGTCACCTTCGACAACGAGAACCTCTACGTCGCCTTCCGCGCCTTCGATCCCGATCCCGGGCAGATCCGCGCCTACCTGGCGGACCGCGACACGGCGCTCAAGGACGACACGGTGGGCTTCCAGATCGACACCTTCAACGACCACCGCCGCGCTTTCGAGTTCCGCGTCAACCCGCTCGGCGTGCAGCTCGACGCCACGGTGTCCGACGTCGACAGCACCGAGGACTTCACCTGGGACGCCATCTGGGCCTCGGCCGGGCGGATCACCCGCGACGGCTACGAGGTCGAGATCGCGCTGCCGCTCAAGCAGCTCCGCTTCGGGCGCACCGGCGACGTGCAGACCTGGGGCTTCCTCGCGACGCGCGACTACCCACGGTCGGTCGACCATCAGATCCGCTCGACGCCGGTCGACCGCGGCCTCAACTGCAACGTCTGCCAGTTCGACGAGCTGACCGGCTTCCAGCACATCCAGGCCGGCCGGAACATCGAGCTGGTGCCGACCCTCACCGCCAAGCGCACCGACTCGCGGCCCAGCCTCGACGCGCCGCTGGAGTCGGGATCGCTGAAGCCCGAGGCCGGTGTCTCCCTGCGCTGGGGCATCACCCCCAACGTGACCCTCAACGCCACTGTGAATCCCGACTTCTCGCAGGTCGAGGCCGACGCCGCCCAGCTCAACGTCAACGAGACGTTCGCCCTCTTCTATCCCGAGAAACGCCCCTTCTTCCTGGAGGGCGCCGACTACTTCGGCACCCCTTACGCCGCCGTCTTCACGCGCACCGTCGCCAATCCCAAGGCCGGGCTCAAGCTGACCGGCAAAGAAGGCCCGAACGCCTTCGGTGTCTTCCTCGCCGACGACCGGATCAACAACATCATCTTCCCCGGCAACCAGAGCTCCTCCTCGCAGACGGTCGACGAAGAGGTCGAGAGCGGCGTGCTGCGCTACCGGCGCGACGTCGGCGCGCGCTCCACCCTCGGCGCCCTGTTCACCGGCCGCACCGCCGACGGCTACCACAACTATCTCTACGGGCTCGACGGCAGCCTCGGCGTGACCAAGGCCGACCGGGTGCGCTTCCAGGTCCTCGGCACGCAGACGCAATATCCGGACGAGGTGCTGGCGGCGAACCCCGGCGATCCGCGGGTGCCGAGCGGCAGCTTCGACGGCTTCGGCCACCGCATCGACTACAGCCACGCCACCCGCGACTGGAGCTGGACGCTGTCGGAGAACACGCTCGACCCCAAGTTCCGCGCCGACTACGGCTTCATCCCCCAGGTCGACATCCGCGACTATGAAGGAACGCTGCTGCGCACCATCTGGGGCCAGCCGGGCGGCTGGTTCAGCCAGCTCCAGCTCTTCGCGGCAGCCGGCGAGGTGCAGAACTACGCCGGGCAGACCACCCGCCGCCGCGGCGACCTCGTCCTCGCCTACTTCGGCCCGCTCCAGAGCGACATCGAGCTGGGCTTGCGGCCCAACGTCATCGAGACGTTCAACGGCAGGCAGTACAACGACTTCCGGCAGGACCTGACGGTGACGCTCCGGCCCAGCGGCAACCTCGGCCTCGGCCTCTACGTGCGGCACGGCGACATCATCGACTACGCCAACTCAAGGCAGTCGCAGTTCCTGCTCACCGAGCCGAGCATGACCTTCCAGATCGGCCGCCACATCTCCGGCTCGCTCGACTACACCCACCAGACCTTCGACTTCAAAGGCGACCGCTTCCTGCGCGCCGACCTCCTGCAGACCACGATCCGCTATCACCTGAGCGTCCGCGCCTTCTTCCGCGCCATCGTGCAGTACCGCGACGTGGCGCGCGACCTGACGAGCTACAACCAGCCGGACCTTTACGCGGCCAAGGAAAAGAGCCTGCTCGGCCAGTTCCTTTTCTCCTACAAGCTCAACCCGCAGACCGTCCTCCTCGTCGGCTACTCCGACCTCTCCCAAGGTCTCGACCAGATCGACCTGCGAGCGACGGACCGGGCGTACTTCCTGAAGATTGGTTACGCGTTGCTGTGGTGACTCGGGCATCGGGGCTGTCGTAGGGGCAGTCCGGGGGCGAGTTGGCTCCTTGGGAGCTGCTCAACCTGGAAGCTCGGAAACCACTGGTAGACGACGGTACAACGGACGAATGCGCCGGTACAACGCAGCGACGTTCCGGTACATCGCAATGATGTACCAGGACATTACAGCGATGTTCACGTGCATTGCGGCGACGCGCTGGTACATCGCAGCGAAATACTCGTACATTGCGGCGATGCTTCGGTACATCGCAGCGATATACCAATACATTGCTGCGATGTACCGGTACATCGCAGCGAAGTACTGGTACATTGCAGCAAAGCACCAGTACATCGCGGCGATGCACCAGTACATTGCCACGGTGTACCGGTACATCGAGAGGATGTACCCGTACATTGCAGCGATGTTCCGGTACATCGGGCTGCCGTCCCGGAGCATCGAGCGGGTGCACCGGAACCTTGCAACGATGCCCCAGGACTTTGCCGCGATTTTCCTGCGCGCTGCTGCGTTGTCCTGTTACAGCGAGCCGTTGTCCTGGTACGCCGGGCTGGTGTCCGGGGACGTCGCTCTAAGGACAGTGGCTCCGCAGTTTTCGGGATGCCGCGCTCAAAGAGGTAGGTCGTCACTTTCGGCGAGGAGCTGTTTGCCCCGTAGCCAGTCGTCCAAGGTCAGCCGCACCCGGACGTCCGGCTTGATGACTCCACGCGCAAAGCTCTGGCGACGGACAACACCAATAAAGGCGGAGTGTTGTTCTCTCAGAACCCTGTAGACCCCATCGAGAGCCCAAGAAAGATGTCAGCCGTCTCGGCGGCCGACAGGTTCTTTCCCCGCAAGATAAAGAGGCGCGCGTCATTCTCCATGACCGACCGTATTGCGACGGGATCTGACCGGATATTTCTGTCGTGAGAGATCGCGATCAACCCCCGTTGGGCAGCGAACGCAATCCACTCCTCGTCGCGAACGACCCGCTCGCCGTAGTGATCGCCATAGCGTACGACGGAGAGCCCACCCTCACGCAAGATTCGAGGGAACGTCTTCCCCAGATCTCTGTCCGTGAAAAATGTCTGCTCAGGCTGCTTTGGGGGGGGCTTCGTACCGGATTGCCTCTTCAACCTCAAAGACCTCTAAGTCATAGTCCTCCGCGAGGTCGGCCATGGACTCGCCCGCCTGAAATCGCTCGGCGATGGCTGAAGTCTTGATGGCGTTTCGCAAGATGACCGGCCGTCCGAAGGCAATCGTCGGGTCAATCGTCAGAATCTTCGGTGAATCAAGATGTTGATCTCGGGTCAGTGGAAACATCCTCACCGGCAGGCCGGCCAGATCCCATTCAATCCTTTCCAGGTAGGCACCCAGGATCTCAGGCATTGCTGCCTGGCCGCCCTTGCCAATATCGGTGAGCTGGCCCAGCTCTTGAAAAAAGAGACTGCCCTTCATCACTCGAATCTGCTGGCTGAGAAGAATGCGCTCAATCCCATGTTTTTTGGCGGTGTACTCCAGCGCCGTCCTGATCTCCTTCACCTTCACCCGGTACTGCTTGCGCAGTGCCAAAAGGACATGCGCCTCGATGAGGTTGGAGAATGAGAGCCTGGGATCATCCTTGTCGGGACGATGAATCAGCCCCTCCCAGTTCTTGTGTCCCCCTGTCACAGGGTACAAGCGCCCGGACACCCAGGATTTCAGGGTGGCGTCCGACATCCGGAGGTAGCGCGCCGCTTCCGGCACCGTGTACCGGGGCAACTCCTTTGGATCGAGAAGGGCAAGGTCGCTCACGGACCTATTCTATACGCCGCTCTCGGGTATTCAAAGCATGGAGAGCCGCAACTCCTACGTGCTCACCGCGTCCGGCAACTCTTCCTCCACCCGCCGCAGGCGCGGCTGCGAGTAGCCCCAGAGGGAGGCGAGGAAGGGGAGGCCGGCGAGGGTGAGGTAGAGGAGGCCGATGCCGCGGCCGGGGCCGACGCCGAGGAGGTGGCCGGCGCTGTCCGCGAGGCGGCCTCCGGGGACGAGGAGCGGCTTGAAGACGTAGTCGGCCAGCGGGCCGGCGCTCAGGAAGCCGATTGGCGCGGTGAGCTGGGCGATCAGCCGGCGCACCGCGAAGACCCGGCCCTGGAGATCGGGCGGCACTTTGGTCTGCCACAGCGCCTGGCTCGATCCGTTGATGATCGGCGCGCCGAACATCACGATGAAGAGACCGCAGGCGACCCATGGCGCGCTCGCCCGCAGGCCGATGACCGCAAGGCCGGCGGCGAAGAGGAAGCCGAACGCGAGCACGCCGTGGATGCGCGGGCGCGGACCGCCGGTCAGGGTCATCACCACGCTGCCCGCCAGCAGGCCGGAGCCGGACACGGCGAGCACGCTCGCCAGCACTTTGCTGGTCGTAAAGGAGAGCACCAGCGGGGTGGCGAGCACGGAGCAGATGCTGAACACCAGGTTGATCATCGCGAAGTAGATGAGCAGTCCGAACAGGCCCGGACGCTCGCGGATGAAGGTCCAGCCGAACGCGGCCTCGCGGGTCAGCGAGCCGCGCGCCTTCGCTCCGGCGCCGCTCGCTACCGGCGGCGGAATGCGCACCAGCATCAGGGTGACGGCGGCGAACAGGAAGGTGGCGAAGTCGATGAGCACGATGCCGGCGATGCCGATGGCGGCGATCAGCAGGCCGGCGAGGATCGGCGCCAGCACTTCCGCCGAAGCCTGTCCGAACTGCAGCAGGCCGTTGGCGCGGCCGAGCTGCGCCTTGGGCACCATCTGGGTGGTCGCCGCGATGTAGGCCGGCCATTGGAAGGAGTTGAAGACGGAGCTGATCCCCACCACCAGGTAGATGTGCCACACCTGGAGCACGCCGGCGCGGCTCAGGAGGACGATGGCGAGCACGCCGGCTCCCGAGGAGAGATTGCAGAAGAACATCGTCCACCGCCGGTCCCAGCGGTCCACCAAGGCGCCGGCGTGCGGCGAGGTGATCAGGCCGGGCAGGTACGAGAACAGCATGATCAGCGTGAACTCGGTCGCCGAGCCGCGGCGCTGGTAGACCCAGACGCCGACCGCGAACCGGGTGAGCCCCGAGCCGATCAGCGACACCAACTGCCCGAACCACATCAGGCTGAACGCTTTGAGCCCGGGGGGCTTGATCTCCGGCATGCCGCGTACCGTACCATCAACCCCGGGCACGGCGGATCTCCTGGCTCGCCCACCGGCCGTGGGAGCACCAGAAGAGGTGAGGCGCTTGCGAAGGAGGAGCCATGGAGATTTTCAACACCCTGGAATCGGAAGTCAGATCCTACAGCCGGCAGTTCCCGGTCGTCTTCGAACGGGCCGTCGGCTCGCGGCTCTATGACGAGTCCGGGCGGGAGCACATCGACTTCTTCAGCGGCGCCGGCACGGTCAACTACGGCCACAACAATCCGGTCTTCAAAGAGCTGCTGATCGACTACCTGCGGCGCGACGGGATCACCCACGCGCTCGACATGGCGACCACCGCCAAGCGCGACTTCCTCACCCGCTTCGAGCGCGTGATCCTGGCGCCGCGCGGACTGCGCTACAAGGTTCAGTTCACCGGTCCGACCGGCACCAACGCCGTCGAGGCGGCCCTCAAGCTGGCGCGCAAGGTGACGGGCCGCTCCAACGTGCTCTACTTCCAGAATGCCTATCACGGCATGACCCTGGGCGCCCTGGCGGTGACCGGCAACGCCTCGAAGCGCCGGGGAGCCGGCGTGCCGCTGCTGCACACCCTGCCGGTGCCGTTCGACGGCGACCTCGGCGAGCGCGACACGGTCGAGCATCTGCGGGGGCTGCTCGAAAATCCGTCGAGTGGCGTCGACCGCCCGGCCGCGGTGATCCTCGAAACGGTGCAGGCCGAAGGGGGCGTGCGCGCCGCGGGCACCGCGTGGCTCCAGCGCCTCGCGGAGCTGCTGCGCGAGCACGGCATCCTGCTCATCGCCGACGACATCCAGGTCGGCTGCGGGCGGACGGGCACCTTCTTCAGCTTCGAGGCCGCGGGGATCGTGCCGGACATCGTCTGCCTGTCCAAGTCGATCAGCGGTTTCGGTCTGCCGATGGCCCTCGTCCTTCTCCGTCCGGAGCTCGACGTCTGGTCGCCCGGCGAGCACAACGGAACCTTCCGCGGCAACAATCTCGCCTTCATCACCGCGGCGGCGGCCCTCGACTACTGGCAGGACGATTCATTCACCCGCGAGATCGCCCGCAAGGCCGAGCTGGTCCGCGGCCGTCTCACCGAGATCACGGCCCGCCATCCGCACCTCTGCGGACCGCTGCGCGGCCGCGGCCTCATTCAGGGCCTCCATCTGCGGCCCGAAGGGCTTGCCGAAGAGGTCGCCCGCGCCGCGTTCCGGCGCGGCCTGCTCATCGAGGCGGTGGGGCCGAAGGACGAGATCCTGAAGCTCCTGCCGCCGCTGGTGATCGAGGACGCGGAGATCGGGAAAGGGATCGACATTCTGGAGGAGACGCTGGAGGAGACGGTGACGGGTGCCAAAGCCCAGGAAGCAGCAGCAGGCGCCGCCCTTCGGTAAGGCAGCCGCTGGAAGGGCCGGGTTACTCAGGGTCCGATGACAAGAGGCAGCCCGAGGGACTGGTAGAAGTCTGCCAGGATTTTCTGGCTCTCTTCCTCTGTGAGGCCACTTGCTTGGGCTGCCTGTCGGAGATGGCGTGAGCTGACTGGCTCTAAAGGATCAAGCCAGGGGGAGCCTAAGACTAAGGCAAGACCGCGCAGAAGGCTCCGCAGACGATCGTCTTGGCCCCACGATAGCTTTCCCAGCGCCAAGCGGCGAACCACGGGAGCCTCGTCTAGCGCAGCCCGGTGCCGGAGGAACTCGCGGACGCTCGGCTCATCTCGCCAGGTTTGCACCAGGGTCTCGAGGGCTCTCGATCGAACCTCTTCTTCCTTATCTTGCTCAGCCCGCTGCTGGACAAACTGACGGACTCTGGTCTCGCCCGGCCAAGTATTAGCCAAAGCAAAGAGGGCCGTGTCCCGCAGACGCCAGCGGTCCGCCTGAAGAGCCAGCTCAAACAGCTCCTGCTGGAGATCTCGGTCCTGAGGAAACAGAGCCGTCGCCAAGAGAGCATGCCCGTCAAGCCAGCTGTCGTCTGTTCGGGTGATCAAGCTCTCGACAAGTTGGCTTCGGAACCAAGTGCTCCCTGGCCAAACAGGACCAACTTCCTGTGCCGCTTCCCACAAAATGTTTCCGCCCTCCTCTAGATTCCAGGGCCGCACATCTGGAGTCTCATATAGCTCAACGATGGCCTTGAGAAGCCTCAGGCACGTATCTTCGATTGAATGCCGGTTCCGTACCTCGCTCAGACATCGCGTCGCCAGCACAAGATTCTTAGGGATTCGACGCTCCGGTTCGGCTCTCCAATCGGGGTTAGCTTCGCGCGTCAAATACTCAATGATCATCCCTGCGTAAACGTCCCCAACCATGCCGCAGATCAAGCGAAGGACCTCATGCCAAGCAGGGTCCTGCCAGTGCTGCCCCACAATGTCTTCAATGAGCCGTTCGATTGGATACTCCGGGTCCTGGTGAACACGCCGGGTCAGCTCGACCGCACAGAAATATTCAAGGAAGGTCCGGTGGACAAAGCCATAGAGACCCGGTCCGTAAAGACAGAGAACGTAGTTGCGCGAACGGAGCTGCCCCAGCAGCACCTCGGCTTGATGTTTCCCTTCTCCAGGGCTCAACTGGTACCGCTGGCACAGATATCCTTCCAGTTCCTCCCGCAGATCGGTGGCCGCCAGGAAATTGCCAGCAAGCCCTTCCGGAGCGCTCTGCATCCGCCAAGCGATCCGGCGAAGGATCTCTCTCTTGTCGTCGAGACCGAGGTATTCCGCCTGGACGCCCGCGTCCCGCAGATGACGGTTCACGTCCCAGTGGTGGCAGAGAACATCCGCAGCATATTCGTAGAAACGTGCTCGTTCCCGGGGGAGCTCCTGCTGGCGCGCCATGAGCGCCATGATGGTGAGAAGCATGGGATTGCCGGCGAGAAGACGGACTGAGCGCGATTGGCGCATGGCGCGGAGGATGCGCTCGACCCGTTCGGAAGCTTCCTCAGGCCGGGCAGGAATGGTCAGCCGGAACCAGCCTCGCACAAATGCTTCGACTTGAGCATCATCCAGATCTTGCAAAGCGAAGTGGCGGAAACCGGCACCCTTGAGGACGTGGGCTGAATAACCAATCGGCCGAGACGTGACGATGATGCGTGCGCGAGGATACCGGTCCGCAAAACCGGCGATCTCCTGACTGACCCTCTCCCGTTCGGCGGGGTCGAAGATCTCGTCCAGCCCATCGAAAAGAACCAGGGCCGGCTCATCGCGGAGTCGGCCATCAAGCCAGACCTCATCGAGGTGATAGCTCTGGCTCTTGCCCAAATGATCCAGGAATTCCAGAAAGGTCTGGCAGTGGCCTCCGCTGCGTGCCGCCATGAGCTCCCGCAGCTCGATCAGCAGAGGCAGGTGCCCGGCCCAAGGAGCCGTCCAGGCGGCTTGACCCGTTGCAGCGTCGCGTGGAGGTTCGAGAATCGACAGGAGCAGGTACCGGGTCAGCGTGGACTTGCCGGACCCGGGATCCCCGAGGAGGACCATCAGACGGTTGTCCGCCCGGCCGATCGCTTCGAGCACTGGTTCCCGGCGCTGCTCAGCGAATGCGCGCTTCCAGACCTCTTGCTGCTTGGCAACGTCCTCAGGCAACTCACCTCCTTCCCGGTTCCATCCTTCCTGCTCGGCGAGCTTGCGCAGGAGATCCCGGGGAAGGTCGATCTGGGGCGGATTCTCCCGGACATCAGGCGCGAGAAACACTTCCCGGAGTTGGAGGTTGCCTGTGTCATCGTACGTCGCAGGCGCCAGCGCGGCGAGATCGAGGATGTGGTACTTCAGACGCATCCGCTCGGCGTAACGGCGTTCGTTCCCCTCCGAGCGCACTCCGCTCTGCTGCCGGATCTCGTCGAGGATCGCCTGGAGGTTTTCGGCATTCAGAGCCGCCTGCAGCTCGGGCGTCAGCACTCGCTGCTTCTGGACGTGCCGGCGGAACGCCGAGAGGGCCACCGACCACTGAAAGGTCTCGGGCAAAGGCGCACAAGAGCTCCGCTTCCAAGCCTCATCGAAAGCCAGCGCGTCCAGCCCCTGCCAGCCGTCGCCATGAAGTAGCGGCTTCGCGAGCTCCTCGCCGAGCGTGGAGTCCTCCAGGAGCCGGGAGAACGACTCCTTGTAGGCTTCGAGATCCTCCTCTTCGTAGCCCAAGGCTTTCAGATAGCCGAGCGTCGCCTCGATCCAATAGCCGTAGGCCCTCTCCAGAGCCTCCTCGACAGCGCTCTTCTTGCCGAGATTCCCGGCCTTGTCGAGGACTTCACCGAAGAGCTTCTCGGCGTGTTTTTCGGCCGCCTTCTTGAGGAGTGAGCCTCCCACTTGGCCGAAGAGGGCGAAGAACGCAGGAAGAAGCGCGGGATCGAGCATGGTCGAAAAGATTCTATCTCTTCGAGGACCATTGCCGCCGCCAGGCGGCGCAACGAGATCCCCCGGGGATCGGACCAAGGAGGACCCGCTGGGGCCCTGGCTTGCTAACAGATTTAAGTTTTCAATGACCGCAGAGGGTCGCCCAGAGCGCCAGAGACTCTCTGGCGCCATTGCGAGACGGGCCTCCCGGGTCCAGCCACCCTTCTTTTCAATCCAGAGACTCTTTTGGAATCTCACGGCCGGGCGCGAGCATCCTAGCAACCTTCTGGGCCGCTGGTAAAGGCTCTTTCAGAGATTTTCAAGCCAAGTTGATGGCAAAAATAGACTCCTATCCGCTTCGAAGAAGCTCTCAGGCGTCGATAGAGCCATTCTCTCCGTCAAGAGACTCTCTTGGCCGTTCGGGTTGTCACTGAAAGAGAATTCTATATACTGATTGTGATTTATGATTGACATAACTATCACCGCGAGCTAGAGTTCCTGGAGCAAGCCAACGAGCCGCTGGAAGGAGGAGGGAGTGGCGGCCGGGGTGAGAGGCCCGCCTGTGCCGGATCGTCTATCATCTCTCCTCTCGGACGAGCGGGCTCCCGCCAGGAGATTTGAGGACATGACGGACATGCAGCAAAAGTTGGCCGGCCTCTCGGCGGCGCATAAGGCGGCCATCTTCGAGCTTCTGCGCAAGAAGAGGCAGGCGGAATCGGTTGAGGACCGGATCGAGCGCCGGGCCGATCCTTTCGCTCCCCTGCCTTTGTCGTTCGGCCAGCTCCGGCTCTGGTTCCTGGACCGCCTGCATCCCGGCGATCCGGTCTACAACCTGCCTGCGGCGACCCGCATCCGCGGTCTCCTGCACCTGCCGTCGCTCGCCCTGGCGCTCACCGCGGTAGCCGACCGTCACGAGGCGCTGCGCACGACGTTCGCCGCGATCGAAGGCGGCGAGCCGGTGCAGGTGATCGCGCCCCGTTTCGAGCCGCGCATGCCGGTGGTCGATCTGGGAGCCGTGCCTGCCGAGCTCCGCGAGCCCGAGATCCGGCTCTGGGTCGAGCTCGAGAGCCGCCTGCCGTTCAATCTGGAGACCGGTCCTCTGCTGCGGGCTTGCGCGTTCCGCTGCGCCGACGACGAGCATCTCCTGCTTCTGGTGATGCATCACATCGTGAGCGACGGCTGGTCGATGAGCGTGCTGATCCGCGAGATCGGCGCGCTCTACACGGCGTTCCTCAGCGGCCAGCCGAGCCCGCTGCCGGAGCTCGCGATCCAGTATCCGGACTTCGCCATCTGGCAACGCCGGCGTCTGTCGGGCGAGCTCCTCGACGCGGAGCTCGCCTGGTGGCGCGACCGCCTCGCCGGAATGCCGCCGGTCCTGGAGCTGCCGACCGATCACCCGCGGCAGGCCGACCGCGGCAACCGGGGCGCGGAACGGCGTTTTTTCGTCGATGCGGCGACGCTCGCCGGGCTCATGGCGCTCTCCCGGCAGAACGAGACGACACTCTTCATGACGCTGCTCGCCGGCTTCGCCGCGGTCTTGCAGCGCTCCACGGGCGAGGACGATCTCGCCGTGGGCACGCCGATCGCCGGCCGCACGCACGCCGAGCTGGCGCCGCTGATCGGTTTCTTCGTCAATACCCTGGTGTTGCGGACGGATCTCACGGGAAACCCGAGCTTCGGCGATCTCCTCGCCCGGGTGCGCGAGGCGACGCTCGCCGCCTACGTCCACCAGGAGCTGCCGTTCGAGCGCCTGGTCGAAGAGCTGGCGCCGGAGCGGGATTTGAGCCGGCCGCCGCTGTTTCAGATCCTGTTCACCCTGGAGAACGCTCCAGAGGGCTCGATCGAGCAGCCCGGCATCGATCTGATGGCGGAAGGCGCCCGCACCGGCAGGGCGAAGTTCGAGCTGACCTGCACCTATATGCAGGCCGGCGACGTTCTCCGCGGCGTTCTCGACTACAGCGAGGATCTGTTCGAGGGGCCGACGATGGTGCGGATGGGCCACCATGCCGTGCGGCTCCTCGCCGGCGCGCTGGCCGAGCCGCAACGGCCGCTGGCGGAGATCCCGCTGCTGGAGCCGGGCGAGCGCCACCAGCTCCTCGCCGAGTGGAACGACACCGCGGCGGACCTTCCCCGCGGCCGCTGTCTGCACGAGCTGGTCGCGGCGCAGGCGGAGAAGACTCCGAACGCCGTGGCGGCGTCGTACGAAGAGGAGGATCTCACCTATCGCGAGCTGCTCGGGCGCGCCCGCCAGCTCGCCGGTCATCTCGCCGCGCTCGGCGTCGCGCCGGAATATCGGGTTGGCGAGCGGGTTGGCGGGCGCGTGGGCGTGCTCCTCGAACGTTCGCTGGAGATGATCGTCGGGCTCACCGGCGTGCTGGAGGCCGGCGCGGCCTATGTGCCGCTCGATCCCAGCCTCCCTGCCGAGCGCCTCGGCGTGCTGGTGGCGAGCGCCGGCCTCTCGGCGGTCCTCACCCAGGACCGGTACACCGCGCTGCTGCCGCCGGGTGGCCCGCCGGTCATTCGCCTCGACAAACCGGAATGCTTCCCCCCTCTCCCGGCGGGCGGAAGGGCGATGGGAGAGGGGGGCCAGGGGGGTGAGGCCAACCTGGCCTACGTCCTCTACACCTCCGGCTCGACCGGCACGCCCAAAGGGGTGATGATTTCGCACCGGGGCATCGTCAACCGGTTGCTGTGGATGCAGGAGGCCTACGGGCTGACGGCGGAGGACCGCGTCCTCCAGAAGACGCCGTTCGGATTCGACGTTTCGGTGTGGGAATTCTTCTGGCCGCTGCTGACCGGAGCACGATTGGTCTTCGCGCGGCCCGAAGAGCATAAAGATCCGCGCTATCTGGCGGATCTCATCGCGCGCGAAAAGATCACCACCGTCCATTTCGTGCCTTCGATGCTGGAGGTCTTCCTGGAGGTCTTACCGGAAACCGGGGCCCTCCCTGCGCTACGCCGGGTGATCGCGAGCGGCGAGGCGCTGCCGCCGCAGTTCGTGCGGCGCTTCTTCGCCCGTCTGCCGCACGTCGAGCTGCACAACCTCTATGGACCGACCGAGGCGTCGGTCGACGTGAGCTTCTGGCCCTGCGTGCCCGAGCCGCCCCGCTCGCTCGTGCCCATCGGCCGGCCGATCGCCAACCATCGCCTGCACGTGGTGGACCGTTCGCTCGCGCCGCAGCCGATCGGCATTCCGGGCGAGCTGCTGCTCGGCGGTCCGGGCCTCGCGCGCGGCTATCTCGACCGGCCGGAGCTGACCGCGGCGGCGTTCATCCCCGATCCGTTCGGTGGTCTGTCCAACGGCGAGCCCGGCGGCCGGCTCTACCGCACCGGCGACCTGGTGCGCCAATT
The DNA here is from genome assembly GCA_036264355.1 of Thermoanaerobaculia bacterium. GTDB lineage: Bacteria > Acidobacteriota > Thermoanaerobaculia > Multivoradales > UBA5704 > UBA5704. Next base: position 2,968 of record DATARD010000143.1, on the reverse strand, counting down.
GGCGGACGGCGCCGTGCAGTTCCTCGGCCGCATCGACCATCAGGTCAAGATCCGCGGCTTCCGCATCGAGCTGGGAGAGATCGAGGCCGCGCTCGCCCGGCTCCCCGGCGTGCGCGAGGCGGTGGTGCTGGCGCGCGAGGACGAGACCGGCGACAAGCGGCTGGTGGCCTATGTGGCCGCCGCTGTCGAGCAGCCGACGACGCTTGGACCGGAAGACCTGCGCACTGCCCTGCGCCGCTCGCTGCCGGAGGCGATGGTGCCGGCGGACGTGGTGGTCCTGGAGAGCCTGCCGCTCAACGCCAACGGCAAGGTCGACCGCCGCGCGCTGGCACAGATCGCGCCGATTGCGGCGCGCGCCGCGGCGCGCTTCATAGCGCCGCAGGGTCCGGTCGAAGAGGTGCTGGCGCAGATCTGGTCGGAGGTCCTCGGCGCCGGGAGACGGGGGCCGGAGCAGGTGGAGAGGGTCGGGGCGCACGACGACTTCTTCACCTTGGGCGGCCACTCTCTTCTCGCGACGCAGGTGATGTCGCGGGTGCGCGACGCCTTCGCTGTCGAGCTGCCGCTGCGCACGTTCTTCGAAGCTCCGACGGTGGCCGCGCTCGCCGCGCGCATCGATCTCGAACGCCTGGGGACCGATTCGACGACTCCGCCGCCGATCCTCCCGGTGCCGCGGACCGGCGCTCTGCCGCTCTCGTTCGCCCAGCAGCGCCTCTGGTTCCTCGACCGCCTGGCGCCGGACAATCCGTTCTACAACATGTTCGGCGGTGTTCGCCTCACCGGCACGCTCGACGTGGACGCCCTGCGCCGGGCCTTCCGCGAGATCGTCCGCCGCCACGAGGCGCTGCGCACCACGTTCCACCCCGGCGACGGCCGGCCGGTGCAGGTGGTCGCGCCGGCGCCGGCTTTCGACGTGCCGCTGGTCGATCTGGAGGGTTTGGGCAGTCTGAGCGACGACGCGCTGCGCCTGGAGCTGGCGCGGCTGTCGGGCGACGAGGCGCAGCGCCCGTTCGATCTGGCCCGCGGGCCGCTCATCCGCGCCGGCCTGCTCCGCCTCGCCGAACGGGAGCACACGTTGCTGGTGAACCTGCACCACATCATCTCGGACGGCTGGTCGATGGGCATCCTGTTCTACGAGCTGGCGACGCTCTACGGCGCGTTCGCCCAGGGCGCGCCGTCGCCGCTGCCGGAGCTGCCCATCCAATACGCCGACTTCTCGGTCTGGCAGCGCAAGTGGCTGTCCGGCGAGCGGCTGGCGGCCGAATTGGACTATTGGCGGCAGCAGCTCGCCGGCATTCCGGAGAGCCTGGAGCTGCCCTACGACCATCCGCGGCCAGTGGTCGAATCGTTCCGCGGCAGCACCCAATCCTTCACCCTGCCGGCCGAGCTGGCGCGCGGCCTCTCCGCGCTCAGCCGCCGCGGCGGCGCGACGCAGTCGATGACCGTCCTCGCCGGCTTCACCGCGCTGCTCGGCCGCTTCGCGGGGCGCGAGGACGTCGCGGTCGGCATGGCGATCGCCAACCGCACGCGGCGCGAGGTGGAGGGGCTGATCGGCTTCTTCGTCAACACGCTGGTGGTGCGCACCGACCTCTCCGGCCTGCCCAGCTTCGCGCGCCTGGTCGGCCGGGTGCGCGAGACCGCTCTCGCCTCCTACGCGCATCAGGACCTGCCGTTCGAGCGCCTGGTCGAGGAGCTGGCGCCGGAGCGCGATCTCGGCCGCAACCCGCTGATCCAGGTGATGGTCGGCTATCAGAACTTCCCGCGCGCCGAAGCCGAGGTGCGCGGCCTCACCCTCTCCCTGCCCGACGAAGGCAAGGTGGCCGGCGGCACCGCCAAGTTCGATCTCAGCCTCTTCCTGACCGAGGACGGCGACCGTCTCCAGGGCGCGCTCGAGTACAACAGCGAGATCTTCGAGGCGGCGACGATCCGCCGCCTGCTGCGCAGCTTCGAGAGCCTCCTCGCCGCGGCGATCGCCCCGACCGAGACGCCGGTCGCCTTCCTGCCTCTCCTCGGCGCGCCGGAGCTGCATCAACTCGCCCATGAATGGAACGACGCCACCACGGTCTATCCCACCGCCAGCCTGCAGGAGCTGTTCGAGGAGCAGGCCCGCAAGACGCCGGACGCTCCCGCGGTCATCGGCGACGCAGATGGAGCGACGGTTCTGTCCTATGCCGATCTGAGCCGGCGCGCCGACCGTCTGGCGCATCGCCTGCTCGGCCTGGGCGCCAGGCCGGGAGACCGGATCGGCCTCTGCCTCGAACGCGCGGCGGCGATGGTGGTGGCGGCCCTCGCGATCATCAAGGCCGGCGCCGCCTATGTTCCGCTCGATCCGGACTACCCCGCCGAGCGCCTGGCGCTGATGATGGACGACTGCGATCTCCGCCGGCTGGTGGTCGACGAGCGGACGGCGGCGCGGCTGCCGCAGGATTTGATGACCGGCCGGGAGCTCGTCCTCGCCGGCGAAGAGGAAGACCTTTCCCCCCCTCTCCCGGTGGCAGGGGGGGCGATGGGAGACGGGGGCCAGGGGGGTGAGGCCCTCGCCCACGTCATCTACACCTCGGGCTCGACCGGCCGGCCGAAAGGCGTCGCCCTGTCGCACCGGGCCGTCGTCCGGCTGGTGCGGGAGACCAACTACATGCGCCTGGGGCCGGGCGACCGCATGGCCCAGGTCTCCACCATCAACTTCGACGCCGCGACCTGGGAGATCTGGGGCGCGCTGCTCAACGGCGCCGCGCTGGTGATGATTCCGCGCGAGGTCGTCCTGTCGCCCCCGGCCTTGGCTGCGGTCCTGCGGGAGCAGCGGATCAGCACCATGATCCTCACCTCGGCGTTGTTCTCCCGGATGTCCCGCGAGGAGCCCGACGCCTTCGCGGGGCTGCGCGAGCTGCTGACCGGCGGCGAGGTGGTGGAGCCGGCCGCGGCGCGGCGGGTGCTCGCCGGCCGGCCGCCGCGGCGGCTCCGCAACAGGTAC
>DATARD010000131.1:0-11774 GCA_036264355.1 Thermoanaerobaculia bacterium | reverse complement strand
CGCCGGCATGGCTGCCCCCAGAGCTGCCGGCGGCAGCATCCTGCTTCCGGCGCGTCCGGAACGGCGCGTTGGCCGGGAGTGGCATGCGCCGGATGCCGGGCTCAGGAGTCGGGGACGATCAGCTGCAAGCGCTCGGAGGTGGCGGTGGCGCTGTTGCGGCGCCGGCGCACCAGCTGGCCGGCCATGGCGGTGCGGTTGCGGCCGGTTTCCTTGGCGACGTACATCGCGGCGTCGGCCAGCCGCAGCAGGGTGCTCTTGCTCTCGTTGAGCGACAGGTCGTCGGTGAGGTGGCGCTTCAGGGTGGCGATGCCGATCGAGCAGGTCACTCCCTTGAGGTTCAGGGCCTCGGGCTGGATGTCGCCCGGCTGCGAGGAGAAGGTGGTTTCGACCAGCTTCGAGCGGACCTCCTCGGCCAGGTCGATGGCCTGCTCGAGGTCGTAGCCAGGCAGCAGCAGGACGAACTCGTCGCCGCCGTAGCGCGCCGGGATGCCCTTGGCGGCGCCGACCATCCGCCGCAGGATGTGCCCGACCTCGCGCAGCACCTGGCTGCCGGCGAGATGGCCGTGGGTGTCGTTGACCCGCTTGAAGAAGTCGAGGTCGAGGAACAGCACGGCGAGGTCGATGTCCTCGCTCTGGCAGCGGCGGATAGTGTCCGACAGGGCGATGTGCAGATAGCGGTCGTTGTACAGGCCGGTCAGGTTGTCGCGCTTGGCGATCTCCTGCGCCTGCCGGCCGTCGAGGACGTTCTGGATCGAGATCGAGATGTAGCCGGCGAAGATCTCCAGGAGGTTGCGGTCCTCCTGGCTGTAGGCCGGCGCGTTGCGGCGGTTGATCAGCTCCAGCACGCCGCAGACCTCGTGCTCGATGCGGATCGGCACCGCGATGAGCGAATGGGTCTGATAGCTCGTCTGCTCGTCCATCTGGCGGTAGAAGAAGCGGTCGGTGGGCGCGTTCGAGGTGACGTAGGTCTCGCCGGTCAGGTAGACGCGCCCGGCGATCCCCTGGTCGGCCGGGATGGTCTGCCCCACCAGCGACTCGGACTTCTCGCCGAACACGGCGATGAAGGTGAGCAGGTTCTTGCGCCGGTCGTCCTGCTTCTCGGCGGGGTTGTCGAGCAGGATCGAGCCGGCCGCGGAGGGGACGAAACCGTTCGCCCGGCGCAGCACCTCCATGAGGTTCTCCGCCAGGCTGAGCTCGAGCCGGAACGTGGGATTGGCACGCCGGCGTTCGAGGAACCGCACGAGCTGGACATGGTCGAGGCTGTGGCAGTCTGTGGTCACAGGGAGCCCCTCAGCCGGCTTGCTGGGTTTCCTCAGAACGTCGCTCATAGGGCAACAGCGACGATAGCAGAAGTTCCTCCAAGGCGAAAAGCGGCCAGCCCGCTTTTGTTCCAGATCGCCGAGGATACGCCATTCTCGGCCCGGAGGCGACTCAGCGCAGCCGGCGGAGCAGGCGGTGGGAGCGGGCGAGCGCTTCGGCGCCCAGCGCTTCGGTCGCGGAGAGCTGGGGGGCGTTGCGCAGATACTGGAGGTCTTCGGCCAGCCGGCAGAGCTCGTCCGCCGCCCCCGGATCGCCGCCGCGGTCCTGGAGAGCCTGGCCCCAGCATGCCGCCGGCGTGCAGGACGGCACGCCCCAGCGGCGGAGCAGGAGCTCGCGCCAGGTCTCCTCCATGCGGGCCGCGGCCTGCCGCGGCCGGGTCTCGGCGGCGGCTTCGCGCAGACTGCGCTCCGCGGCGGAGAAGGCGGCCGGGGCATGCGCTGGAAGCGGGTGGAGAGCGTGGCGCCGGCGGCGCGCGAGGGTGAAGACCAGGGCGATGCCGCAGGGGACGGCGAACAGCCAGGGGAGCAGGCGCCGCCAGGAGAGGGTCCCCGCGCCGGGAGCCGGCCGCACCCCCGACCTCTGGAGCGATTGCAGCATGCCGGCCGCGGTGGTGTCGGCCGCCGGCGCCAGGGTGGTGAGGGTGAGCGGCGGCACGGAAGCCGTCTGGTAACGGCCGCTCTGCGGATCGAAATAGGGAGTCTCCGGTACCCGCAGCGTCGCCGCCCCGGTGCGCTTGGGCACCACCGCCCAGCTCCAGGTCCGGGTTCCCTGGACGGCGGTGCCCACCACGCGTTCGTCACCCTGCTGCTGCGGCGGCAGGATCTCCAACCCGGCCGGCGGCGCGATGCCGGGGACGGCCACGCCTTGCACGTTGCCCTTCCCCGCCAGCGTGACGGTGAGCGTGGCGGCCTCGCCGAGCCGCAGGTGCTGCGGCTCCAGGCGCGCGGTCAGCGCGAGCTGGCCGACCGCACCGGCGAAACCCGGCGGCGCGGGGGGCAGCGGCTGGACGTCCACCGTCAGCGCCGGCGCCTGGAGCGTCATCTGCTCCGGATGGGACAACGGCGGACCGAACCACCGCGACTCCACCATGCGGACCAGGACGTCCAGCGAGGAGGGCTCGATCGTGTAGCTGCCCGGCCGCAGCGGGAAGAGCGCCTTCTGGATCACCACCACCCGCGCGAAGCGCTGCCCTCCCACGCTCACCATCTCCAGCGGCAGGTGCTGGGGCTGCGGCACGTCGCGCACCCAGAAACCGCGGAAGGTGGGCATCTCCCGCGAGGCCAGCGAAGAGATGTCGTCGCGGCTGTAGAGGTAGACGGTGTAGAGGGCCTGCTGGCCGGCAAACGGATGCGGCGGCTGCACCTCGCTCCGCAGAAAGACCCCGGGCTGGCGGGTTGGCGCCGGCTCGCGCTGGAACAGCGGACCGAAGAACCGGTCGATGGGATCCTGCGGTTCCTCGGCGGGCGCTCCGTCGCTCTGCCCGGTGGGCTCGTCCTGCACGGTGACCTCGCGGTCGCGCATCTGGATCAGCTCGTTGTCGAGCTGCAGGCGCAGCGAGCGGACCGCCGCCTTGCCGGTGGCGAGGGGACGCAGCCGCCAGGACATGCGGAAGGAGCGCGAGAACGTGCCGTTGACGATCTGCACGTTGTCCCATTGGCTGGGGCCGGTCAGGACCTCCAGGTTCTCGAGGTTGAAGTCGGGACGGAAGTGCACGCTGGAGAGATTGGTGCTGCGCACCTCGATGGTGAGCAGAGTGGTTTCGCTCTTGCCGATGACGGCGGGCTCCAGGGTCGCCTTGACCACCGGAGCGTCCCCGGCCCACGCCGGCCGGGGCAGCGGCCCGGCGAGACAGAGGGCGCACGCGGTGCCGGCGGCGGCGATCGCCCGGCGCCGCAGCATCCTCGCCGTCCTGATCCTCCCGATCACCAGTCCTTCCCCTTCGCCGCCGTTTGGCGCGACCGCTGCTGGGCCTGCTGGCGGCGGTGCTGGCGCTCCAGGTTCTCCACCGACTGGAGGAGGGCCGCCGCTTCCTGGGCGCTCATCTCGGGCTGATCGTGGAAACGCGGCAGCGGCCGGCCGGCGGACGACTTCGGCTCGTCCTCTTTCTTCTCGCCGCCCTGGCCGGGATCGTTCGCCGGCGACGGGTTCGGCTGTTTGGACGGATCGTTGGCGCCGGCCTGGTTCGAGGCGCCCTTGTCCCCTTCCTTGTCGCCGCGGTCGCCTTCGCGCGGCGACTTGAAGCGCTTCTGCTCCTCCTCGCGCTGGCGCAGGGCGAGCTCCAGGTTGTGCTTGGTGTCGGCGTCGTGCGGCGCACGGCGCAGGGCTTCTTTGTACGCCTCGACGGCCGCCGCGGCGTCGCCGGTGGCGAGACGGGCGTTGCCGAGGTTGTACCAGGCCGCCGGCGCGAGGGCGGGAGCGGCGGCCTTGGCCGCCTTTTCGAGCAGCGGCACGGCACCGCGCCGGTCGCCCGCCACGAGATGCGCCGTGCCGTCGTCGTAGCCCACCAGCGGATCGCCCGGCGCGAGACGCAGCGCGGTGTCGGCCGGATCGACCGCCTCTTTGGCCTTGCCCTGCCGGATGAGCTCAGCGGCCTGGGCGGCGCGCTCGCGCGGGTTGTACAGCCAGCGCTCCACCGCGGCCGGCAGATGGAAACCAGGCAGCGACGAAATGGAGGACAGGGATGGAGCAGCCGGCAGACCGGCCCAGCCGGCGACGAACAGGGCCGGAACGAGGGGCAGGAGGGAGAGCGGCCTAGGCATTGTCTTCCAGGGGGGCTTCCAGCGCGTCTTTCCGCGGCGCGAAGGCGCCCATCGCGAGATAACAGAAGAGCGCCGCCGTGGCAAGCGCCAGCGGCCATTGGAAACGCTCCTCCAGCAGGCTTACGCTTTCGCTCTCCACCGTCCTCTTCTCCATGCTGTCGATCCGCCGCAGCACCGGCGCGGGATCGAGGGCGGCGCTGGTGACGCGGGTGTAGGAGCCGCCGGTCGACCGCGCCAGATCCTCCAGGACGTCCTCGTGCAAATGGCTGACCACGACGTTGCCCTCGGCGTCCAGCTTGAAGCCGCCCTTGCCCGAGACTCCGCCGGGAAGGGGCAGGCGGGCGCCGTCCGGCGTGCCGATGCCGAAAGCGTGCACCACGACGCCCTCCTCGTGCAGGCGGGCGCTCTCCGCCTCCAGGCCGCCGCCGTGGTCCTCGCCGTCGGACAGGATCACCAGCACGCGGTGCTTTTCGCTGCCGGGGCTGAACAGGCGGAGGGAGGCTTCGAGACCGGTGGCGAGCTCGGTGCCCGGCGCCGGCAGCGAGCCCGGCTCGATGGTGTCGAGCAGCAGGTCGATGACGCCACCGTCCAGGGTGAGCGGCGCCAGGGGCATCCCGGTCCCCTCGGCCTGCACCAGGCCGACGCGGTTGCCCGGCATCGCGCGCGCCATGCGCTGCACCAGGCTCTTGGCCACGTAGAGGCGCGACGGCGGCACGTCCTGGGCGCTCATGGAGAGCGAGGAGTCGACGAGAAAGACGACGTCGACCCCCTTGCGCTCCACGTCCTGCCTGGCGGCTCCCCAACGCGGACGGGCGAGCGCCAGCGAGGTGCCGAGGACGGCGAGGCCGAGGCAGGCGATCGAGATGCGCAGGCGGGCCGGCGCATAGGAAGGCAGCAGGCGGTCCCAGAGCGCGCGGGCCGCCCACGCGCTGTCCGCCGCGAGCCGCCGGCGCCACAGCCAGGCGGCGACGGCCGCCGCGGCGAGCGGCGCGAGGAGAGCCAGCCAGAGGAGCCGCGGCTCGGCGAAGGTGGGCAAGTCCCAGCGAAGGTGGGCAAGTCCCAGCGATCGATCTGGAACAAGCTCATGGCTCGGCGGTGATCCTCACACCGGCGGCGGCGAAGGGGAGGACGAGGAAACCCAGCCCGGCCCAGACCAGGGGCGGGTAGGCTTCGCGATATTGCACGTAACGCTTCACCTTGAGCGGCGTCTTCTCCAGCCGGTCGATCTCCTGGAAGATCCGCTGCAACGCTTCGCGATTGGTGGCCTTGTAGAAGTGGCCGCCGGTCTTCTGCGCCAGGTCCTGGAGCAGCACGTCGTCGACCGGCACCTGCATCATCACCCGCTGGTACTCGATCTGGCCGGTGACCGGGTTGCGCGCCGGGAACGGCACCGGCACCGGGCCGTCGCTGCTGCCGACGCCGATGGTGTAGACCTTGAGCCCCAGGCCGCGGCAGACCGCCGCCGCCGACAGCGGATCGATCTCGCCGGCGTTGTTGACGCCGTCGGTGACCAGGACGATCACCTTGGTCTTCGCCGGGCTGTCCTTGACGCGCGCGGCGGCACTCGCCAGGGCGACGCCGATCGCGGTGCCGTCGGGCAGGCTGTTGAGCTCGACCGAGTCGATGAGCAGGCCGAGCATCTCGCGGTCGGTGGTGAGCGGCGCCCGGGTCATCGCGGTGCCGGAGAAGACGATCAGGCCGATGCGGTCGCCCGGCCGGCCGGCGACGAAGTCCTTGACCACGTTCTTGGCCACCGACAGGCGGTCCTTGGGCTGGAAGTCCTCGGCGCCCATGCTGCCCGAGATGTCGAGCACGATCTCGATGTCGATCCCCTCGGTCAGGCTCTCCTCCCAGGTGTAGCCGAGCTGCGGCCGGGCCAGGGCGAAGACCAGGCAGGCGAAGGCGACGATCCGGCAGTAGAACGGCAGATGCAGCCGCCAGCCCGCTCCCGCGCGCCCACTGCTGCCGGGGCCGCCGGCCGGCAGCGCGCTGTAGGTCAGGGCGCCGAAGGCCTGGCGGCGATGGTGCCACCAGGCGAGGAGCGGCACGGCGAGCAGCAACAGCAGCCACCAGGGGCTCGCCAAGTGAGGGAACGTCGTGGTCATCCCGCCTTCTCCAGCCGTTCGGTCGCCGCGGTCTGAGAAGGCAGGACGGGAGGCCGCACGAACCGTTCGACCTCGCGGCCGAGCTGGCGCGCCGCGACGGTCCGTTCCTGCCCGCGCACCACCGGCACCTCCTGGCGCGCGAACTTCACCAGGTCGCAGGCGCGGAGCAGCTCGACCGTCTGCCGTGCCATGGGGACCGGCAGCCGGCGCGCCAGCAGCAGGCGCTGCACCTCGCTGGTCGTGCTCTCCGCGGCCGGCACGCCCAGAGCGCGCCCCAGGTAGCGGCGCAACGCCAGGCTGAGCCGGGTGTGCAGGTGGAGCATCGACGGCTCGGCGGCCAGGCTGTCGAGCGCGGCGGCGAGCTCGTCGAAGGGAGGCAGCGCGGGCCGCATCGCCACAACCTCTTTCTGCCGCCGCCGGCTTTGCCGCCAGAGCGCCCAGCCGAGCAGAGCGCCGAGCAGGGACATCCCGGCCAGCGTCCACCAGAACGCCGCGCCGACCGGCAGCCGGCGCAGCGGCGCCGGCGGCTTCGGCTTCGGATCTTTCTCCCCCGCCGGCAGAACGGAACGGATGTCGAGGACGGCAGGGGGCGTCTGTACCTGGAGCGTGCGGTCCTTGAGCGGCACCGCCACCTGGACCGGCGGCAGAGCCAACACTCCGGTGCGATAGGCGGCGACGACGAGGCGCTGCTTCCAGGTGGCGACTCCCGCCGCCTCGCCCACCTTCTGTGCGTCGCCCTTCTCCAGGATCTCCGCCTCGCCCCAGCTCGTGCCCCAGGCCGGAAACCGCGGCTCGCCCGCCATCGTCCCCGCGGGCACCTGCAGGGTCAGCACGGCCTCGACCGGATCGCCGACGGTGACCTGCTTGGGGCTCAGCGCGAGATCGAGACGGGGAGCAGGCACCGGAGTGGGCTGGGCCGCCAGGGAGGCCGCGGCGAACACGGCGAGGAGGAGAAGAGAGCGCCCTCTCACCGCTGCAACCTCCGCCGGCGCTGCTCGAAGAAGGAGAGGACGGTATTCAGATAAGGCCGGTCGGTGCGCAGCTCGAGGTGGTCGACCCCGAGGCGGCGGCTGAGCTGGGCGAGAGTCTCCCGCTCGCGGCGCCGCATCTCGGCGTGGCGGCGCGCCGCGGCGCGGCCGTTCACCAGGGCCACCCGTCCGGTCTCGGCGTCGCGCAGCACCACCGGCCCCACCGCCGGCAGCTCCTGATCGCGCGGATCGACGATCTCCACCAGGATGAGGTCGTGCCGCGCCGCGGCGGCCTTGAGCGCGCGGGAGCAGGGCGAGCCGAGGAAATCGGAGATCAGGAAGAGGACCGAGCGCCGCTTGAGCGAGGCGAGCACCTTGTTCAGCCCGCTCTCCAGGTCGGTCTTGCCGTGCGCCGGCCGGTCCAGCACCTCGCGCACCAGGCGCAGCACGTGGGTGCGGCGGCGTTGCGGCGGCAGGAACAGCTCCAGGCGGTCGCTTACCAGGGCGGCGCCGACGCGGTCCTGGTTGCGCACCGCGGCGAAGGCGATGAGCGCGGCGACCTCCGCCGCCAGCTCGCGCTTGAGGATCGCCCGCGAGCCGAACGACAGGCTGCCGGAGACGTCGACGACGAGGAACACGGTGAGATCCCGCTCCTCGACGTACTTCTTGACGAACGGAGAGCCCATGCGGGCGGTGACGTTCCAGTCAATCGTCCGCACGTCGTCGCCGGGCTGATAGGGGCGGACCTCGGCGAACTCCATGCCGAGCCCCTTGAACACCGCGTGATAGTCGCCGGCGACGCCCTGGTCCACCAGGCGGTTGGTGGCGATCTCGATGCGCCGCACCTTGCGCATCAGGTCGGCCGGCAGCCAGGTGGCCTTGCGCGGCGGCGGCGCTGCGCCGGCCGGTTCGCTCCGGCGGGAGAACAGCTTGCGCGGCGACAGGAAGCCGAACATCACGGCCTCCTGCTACGGCACTTGAATGCGGTCGAGCAGCTTGGCGACCAGCGTGTCGGAGGAGATCTCCTCGGCCTCGGCTTCATAGGTCGGGATGATGCGGTGGCGCAGGACGTCCGGCGCGATCTCCTTGACGTCCTCGGGGATCACGTAGCCGCGTCCGCGCACCAGGGCCATCGCCTTGGCGGCACGGGCGAGAAAGAGAGTGGCGCGCGGCGAGGCGCCGAAAGCGATGAGATCCGCGAGCTCCCCCAGTCCGGCGGAGCGTGGATCGCGGGTGGCCATGACGAGGTCCAGGATGTACCCGCGGATCTTGGTGTCCAGGTAGACGGCGTCCGCCACACCGCGGAGAGCGAGCAGATGCTCGCGCTCCAGAACCCGGCCGGCGTGGAGATCGCGCTCCACCAGCATGCGGTCCAGGATCTCGCCCTCCTCGGTGCGGTTCGGATAGGTGAGCTTCAGCTTCATCATGAAACGGTCCACCTGCGCCTCGGCGAGCGGGTACGTCCCTTCCTGCTCGATGGGGTTCTGAGTGGCCAGGACCATGAACGGCTCCGGAAGACGGTAGCTCCGGTCGCCGAGTGTCACCTGCCGCTCCTCCATGGATTCGAGGAGAGCGGACTGCACCTTCGCGGGGGCCCGGTTGATCTCGTCGGCAAGCAACAAGTGGGTGAACACCGGGCCCTTGCGGGGAATGAAGTCGCCGCTCCGCTGGTCGTAGATCAACGTGCCAATGAGGTCGGCGGGCAGCAGGTCGGGGGTGAACTGGATGCGCTGGGCATCGATCGCCAGCGTCTGCGCGAGAGTCTTGACGGCGAGGGTCTTGGCGAGGCCGGGGACGCCTTCGATGAGGACGTGGCCACGGGCCAGCAGTCCGACCAGCAACCGGTCGAGCAGGTAGTCCTGCCCGACGATCACCTTGCGAAGCTCGGCCTCGATCCGCTTGAGGGTCAGCGTCTCGCGCTCGACATCACGGTTGAGGGTAGCGACATCCAGTTCCATAGCGCGATCTCCACATTCTGCAAGCGAGGTGCCACGGGTTCGTGACGTGGCTGTCCTCGACGGGCGCCCGGCCAGTGCCGATCGACTGCCGTATGGTGGGCCGCCACGGCGTGTCTGCCGGTCCACCCGAGGCCAATTTGGCACCCGTGATACGGTTCTCGGACCGGAGGTTCCCCGTGCGTCCGCCGCGCCTCAAGAAATCCCTGGGCCAGCACCATCTGACCGACGGCGCCCTCTGCCGGCCGCTGGTGCATTTCCTCGTCCCTGCCGCGCAGAGGGTACTCGAAATCGGTCCCGGCGGCGGCGTGCTGACCGCCGAGCTGCTCGCCGCGGGAGCCCGCGTCCTCGGCTGGGAGCTCGATCTCGAGTGGGCCGCCGAGCTGCGCCGCCGCTATCCAGGACCAGATCTGTCGCTGGTGGTCGGAGACGCCCTGGAGATCGACTGGAGCCGGCTGCCATCGCCGCCATCCCAGACATTGGTCGCCGGCAACCTCCCCTACAACGTCGCCACCGCAATCCTCGAACGGATGCTGCCGCACGGCGACCGCATCCCGCGCGCCGCCGTCCTGGTGCAGAAAGAGGTGGCCGACCGCCTCGTCGCCGGTCCGCGGGACGACGCCTACGGCTCGCTCAGCCTGATCGTCCAGTCCTACGCGGACGCTCACATCCTCGGCCGCGTCCGTCCCGGCAGCTTCCGGCCGCCACCGAAAGTGGACAGCGCCTTCGTCGGTTTCCGCCTCCACCCGCCGCCCCTGCCCGCCGCCGAAATGCCGGGCTTCATCGCCATGATCCGCCTCGCCTTCGGCCAGCGCCGCAAGACGCTGCGCAACGCCTTGTCCGCCGGCTGGGGGAAGGAGAAGGCCGAAGCCGTCCTCGCCGCGGCCGGTTTCCCCGCCATGGCGCGCGCCGAAGAGCTGGGATTGGCGGAGTTTCTGACCCTCTGGGGTAATCGGCTGGATCGATTGGCTCAGGCTTGACAGGCTCGTATGCTATTCTTTATGCGTACTTGGACCTGAATCCTTCACCCAAAGTCTCAACACACCGTGGCCCTGGCGATCACCAAGACGAGCAAGCCGCGTGAACGGCCGACGCTCTCCCCGGAGAAGGGGAACGAGCTGGCTGGGCTGTTGCTCGTCTTCCTGTCGATCTTTCTCTTCCTGAGCCTGGGGAGCTACCACCCGCGCGATCCCAGCCTCTTCCATCGCGTCGCCGAGCCGCTGCCGGCCCACAACTGGACCGGCTCCGCGGGTGCCCATGTGGCCGCGGTGGCTTTCTCGTTCCTGGGATTGACCTGTCTTCTTCTACCGTTTTTCCTGCTGGTGGCGGGCTGGCGGCGACTGCGCCGGGGCGCGAATGTCCGGGTGGTCGGCCGCGGCTTCGGGGTCGCGCTGCTCCTCGCCAGCACGCCGGGTCTCCTCCAGCTCACCCTGCAACGCGTCAACTGGCGGGAAGGATCGGTCGCGGCCGGCGGCGCCTTCGGCCAGCTCCTCACCGACCTCCTCCAGGTGCGCCTCAACTTCGCCGGGACGCTCACCGTCCTGATCGCCGGCGTCGCCTGCGGCACGGCCCTCGCCGTGCAGTCCACCCTGGGCGGCCTGCTGTCTGCCTGGCGGGAGCGGCTGCGCCAGATGTGGCAAGACCACACGCTCGCCCGCGAACGGAAGCGGGAACGGCGCGAGAAAGAACGAGTGCGGCGGCGGATCATCACCAAGCACCTGCAACGGGTCGTCCAGGAGAAAGAGGAGAAGCAGAAGGAAGAGAAGCGCGCGAAGGATGAGACACCGCCCGCCGTGCGGGGACCGGCTGTCCGGCCGCCGGGATCGCCACGGCCGGCCGGCGGTCCGCTGCCGGCGGAGCCTCTCGTCATGTCTCCCTCCGCGGCGCCGTCGGACCGCCTGGACCTGCCGCTGCGCGGCAGCCAGCCCCCCCGCTCGGCACGGGTCGCCGAACGGCGTGGCGAGCCGGAGCCGGGAATCCGCAAGGTGAGCGCCACCGAGCTGCGCGAGGACGAAGAGTTCCACGCCGTCCGCGCCGCCTTCGAAGCCGCCTCCACGCCTGAGCCGCCGCCGAGCGCTCCGCGGGTAGTGGTGCGGCAGCCCGGCGCCTCTTCGGCAAGCACGGCCACCGCACCGCTGGCTTCAGCAGGCCGCCCCGCCAAGCCGGCCGCGCAGCCGCAGCTCTTCCCCGCGGCCGAGATCGCGCCCGGCACCCTGCCGCCGATCAATCTCCTCCAGATGGGCGAGGGCCGCAGCCAGGCCGACGAAGCCGAACTGGTCCGCCTGGGCGAGCTGATCCGCACCCGCTGCGAGGAGTTCGGTGTCGACGGATCGATCGACGGCATCAGCCCCGGTCCGGTGATCACCGTCTTCGAGCTGCAGCCCGCGCCCGGCGTCAAGGTCAGCCAGGTGGTCAATCTCCAGGACGACCTCGCCCTCGCCCTGAAGGCTGAATCGGTGCGCATCGACCGCATGGCCGGCCGCTCGACGCTCGGGATCGAGGTGCCCAACCGGCAGCGCGGCATCATCCGCCTCGGCTCGCTCCTCGCCGACGACCGCTTCCGCAAGTCGCCCTCCGTCCTCACCATGGCGCTGGGCACCGACATCCACGGCGAGCCCTACTACGCGGACCTGGCCACCATGCCCCACCTGCTGGTGGCCGGCGCGA
>DATARD010000121.1:0-17544 GCA_036264355.1 Thermoanaerobaculia bacterium | reverse complement strand
TCCTTGCCACCGCTCCCGGCGGCCATGGCACGGAATATGGCGTCCCCGTCCCGACGCTGACCAAACCCGACGAGGCGGCCGCCTGGGTCACCGCCCGCGTCGCCGAAGGGTCGGACTACATCAAGATCGTGGATGAGGACGGCTCGTCGATAGGCAGGAAGATCCCGACCCTCGACACGGCGACCCTCACCGCCGTGGTGCAGGCCGCGCATCAGCAGGGCAAGATGGCGGTGGTTCACATCAGCACCCAGGCGGCGGCCCGGCGGGACATCGAGGCCGGCGCCGACGGTCTCGTCCATATCTTCGCCGACGAGGCGCCGGATCCGGCGTTCATCCGTCTCGCGGCGCAGAAGAAGGCGTTCGTCGTCCCCACCCTGACCGTGATCGAGAGCATCACCGGCACGGCGAGCGGCAAATCGCTGACCACGGACCTCCGCTTCAAGGAATACCTGACCCAGGACGAGATCACCAACCTGGCGAAGACCTTTCCCCGTCACGCCAGCACCTTCCAATACGCTCTCGACGCCGTCCGCCAGCTCCACGACGCCGGCGTGCCGATCCTCGCCGGCACCGACGCTCCGAATCCGGGGACGACGCACGGAGCCAGCATCCATCGCGAGCTCGAGCTGCTGGTGAAAGCCGGGCTCACGCCGGAGCAGGCGCTCGCCGCGGCCACCTCGGTGCCGGCCCGGCTGTTCCATCTGAACGACCGTGGACGCATCGCGCCCGGCCTCAGGGCCGACCTCGTCCTCGTCGGCGGCGATCCCAGGAAGGACATCACGGACACGCGCAACATCGTCCGCATCTGGAAGGGCGGCAAGCCGGCCGAAAGACCGCTGGCGCCCGCGCCGCAACCGCAAGCTCAAGCGGCGGTGGTGAAGCTGGGCGCGGACGGCCTGATCAGCGACTTCGAGGATGGCACCCTGGCGGCCCGCTTCGGCGCCGGCTGGCACGACTCGACCGACTCGATCCGCGGCGGCGCTTCGGTGGTGCAGAAGGCCGTGGTCGACGGCGGCGCCGACGGCAGCGCGAAGGCGTTGGAGATCTCCGGCGAGGTGAAACCGGGCTTCTCCTTCCCCTGGGCCGGCCAGATCTACTTCCCCGGCGCGACGCCCATGGCGCCAGCCGATCTCTCGGCCGCCAAAGAGCTGGTCTTCTGGGCCCGGGGAGACGGCCGCACCTACGAGATCCTGCTCTTCGCCAGCAGCGTCGGCATGATGCCGGTCCAGAAGCAGTTCGTCGCCGGTCCGGAGTGGAAGCGCTACGCCTTCCCGCTGGCCGACTTCGCCGGCATCGATCCGCACGGCCTGCTCGGCGTCTTCTTCGGCGCCGGCCCGGACCTGGGAGCCTTCCGCTTCCGCATCGACGGAGTGCGGCTGGCGCCGTAGAACCTTCGCCCCGTCCTGCTGAGGCCGCTGTTTTGGCGGCTTCAGCAGGTAGGGGATATCCTTGCTTCAAATGCCCGAGCCGAAACGTCCCAGCCAGCTATCCGAGTACGCCGCGAGGACCTTGCAAGCGGTGGCAGACGAAGGGCTTGGCCATAAAATCTCTCTGGGGGGTGCCCTCGGGATCCTTCATTATCTCGACTACCGTGCGACTCACGACGTAGACGCCTGGTGGATCCCCTCAACGACAGAGGTAGAACGCGAACAGATTCTTCAGACGATTGAGGAGTCACTCCAGCCTCTCGGCGATGTCAGGCGGCGCTCCTGGGGAGAGGTCGTGAGCATCGAGCTCAAGGTCTCCGGCAAAACCGTCTTCAGCTTCCAGATCGCTTCTCGGTCAGCTCGGCTGGCTGCTCTGGAACGTCTTCCCTGGACCGACGTTGCACTCGACAGTCTTCCGGATCTCATCGCCAGCAAGATGACCGCGCTGGTCGAGAGAGGGGCTCCCCGTGACTTCCGAGATATCTACGCACTCTGTGACAGCGGACTCACAACGGCCCAGGAATGCTGGGAGCTCTGGGCAGAACGCCTTCGGAAGGCCGGGAACGAGGCCGACCGGCAGCGAGCCTTGCTAGCGGTGCAGACACACTTGGCGCGGGTCGCCAAACATCGCCCCCTGGAGGCAATCCCGGAAGCAGATCAGCGTGATGAAGCCGTTCGTGTAAGATCCTGGTTTGCGGAGGTTCTTCTCGATGCCACTCTCCTGGATTGACGGCTCGCTCTACCCCGACACCGACGTCCCAGACGATCTCCGCAGCCTGGCCGACCAGGTCGACTTCCTGGTTCGGCTCTGCGGTGCCTGGGACTTTGGAATTCTGCCGGACTGGGAAACGGTCGAGGAAGTCCGCCGTCCTGATTGGCAGGAGGCCGTCGACGAGACGAATCTCCTGACTTCTCCGGTCTACCATCTCCTTCGCTCCTGGCACCACCTGCCCGATCTTCCGTTTCTGGGACAGCGGCTCGCGTACATCGATGAAGATCCGGAGCTGCAGCACGTCTAAGAGGGTGCTTGGGAGCGCGGATCTGGCGAACGCACCGTCTCGCTCCGGCCCGAGCCGTGTTAGCCTTCGCAGCCTATGTCCAAGCGGCTCCTCTTGATCAGCAATTCGACCCAGCACGGCAGCGGGTATCTCGACCACTGCGCGGCGGTGATCCAGGATTTCCTGGGCGGCGCACGGCGGGTCGCTTTCGTCCCTTATGCAATGTCGGACCATGACGGCTACAGCCGGCGCACCCAGGAACGGATGGCGCAGTTGGGCTATGACTGCATCTCGGTCCATGCGGCGGCGGACCCGGTTGCCGCGATGCGGGCGGCGGATGCGGTGTTCATCGGCGGCGGCAACACCTTCCGCCTGCTCGACTGGATCTACCGGACGGGACTGCTCACCGCTCTGCGCGAGCGGGCCGAGGCGGGCATGCCGTACGTCGGCAGCAGCGCCGGCTCCAACGTGGCGTGCATCAACATCAAGACCACCAACGACATGCCCATCGTCGAGCCGCCGAGCTTCACCGGCATCTCCCTCGTCCCCTTCAACATCAATCCGCACTACATCGATCCGGACCTGGGCTCGACCCACCAGGGCGAGACCCGCGAGGAGCGCATCCGCCAGTTCCACGAGGAGAACACCCCGGTGGTCGTCGGACTGCGCGAAGGGTGCTGGCTGCGCCTAGAAGGCGAGCGGCTGACGCTCGACGGCACGACCGGCGCGCGCATCTTCACCCGCGGACAGGAGCCGAAGGAGCATGCTCCCGGCAGCTCCCTCGACTTCCTGCTGCAGACGTGACCGTGCGCGGAGCGCACCCTACGCGTGCAGGCCGCGCTTGGCGATGTAGTCGTCGAGCCCTTTGGCCGCCTGCTTGCGGATGGCGCTCTGGACGGGGGGCGCCCAGCCGAGCAGTTGACCTTTGAGGCCGAGGGCCTGGCCGGCCCACTTCCAGAGACTGAAGTTGTCCTGGTGCACGCGGATCTTGCCGTCCGAGAGCTCGAAGCGGGCGGTGATCTGGTTGTGGACGCTGCGGCCGGTGCCGCTGAAGGTGTACCAGGCCTGCCATGCGGCACGGCCGACTTGGTCGTTGGCCTCGATCCCGCTCCACTCCAGCTCGAGGTCCTTGCCGCGCTCGCAGAGCATCTGCCACATGGCGGCGGCCCGGGAGCCGCGCAGGTCCTGAAACACGGGATCGGAGAAACGGACGTCGGGTGCGTAGCACGCCGCCATGCCCGCGGCGTCGCGCTTTTGGAAGGCTTGGTAGAAGGTCTGGATCAGCTCGGCATGCGGATGCATGGGTCATTCTCCTCGGTCGTCAGTCGGTCGAGCGGGATGAGACTATCAGCTTCAGAGGGAGGAACGATGGGAGGCCCCCGAAGGTTTCACCCTCCGTGGTCGACCTCTAGCGTATGCTTACACGGCAGCCCGGGCCTCCGGCTGCTAGAATAGAAGCCTTAGTCGAGAGGCACCACGAATTGAAGGAGGTCGGATGTCGAACCAGGCAGCCATGGCTCGCCGGCAACGGGAAAGAGCGCGCAAGCAGCAGGCACAAGAAAAGCTGGCCAAGCGGGAGGAGCGGCGGGAGCAGAAGAAGACGGGCCCCAAAGTCGGCGACGATCCGATGAACGACCCGACGATCGACTGGGGGGATGCCGTCCGCGAGCAGAAGATCGAAGAGGCACCGGCACCGGAAGAGACCTAGACCGACTCAGCCCCTGAGCCGAGGCTCGGGAGCCGCCGGTGCTTTGCGGCTCAGGGTAAGGCTGCACCATGATCCGCATCGAGAACCTGGTCAAGGTTTACGACAGCACGCCGGCGGTGGACGATCTCTCGCTCACGGTGGGCAGCGGCGAGATCCTCGGGCTGGTGGGGCCGAACGGCGCCGGCAAGACGACGACGCTGCGCTGCCTCGCCGGCATCCTGCCGCCGACCTCAGGCCGGATCGAAATCGCTGGATATGACCTCAAGACCGCGCCCGAGGAGGCGCGCCGGCGGCTCGCCTTTGTGTCCGACGAGCCCCGGCTGTTCGAGAACCTGACGGTGATGGACCACCTGCGGGTGGTCGGCCGTATCTATAAGGTCGAGGGGATGGAGGCGCGGAGCGGCGAGCTCCTCGCCCGCTTCGAGCTCTCCGACCGGCGCGACGCCTTCCCGTCCGAGCTGTCCCGCGGCATGAAGCAGAAGCTGATGATCGCCGCGGCCCTTCTCCACCAGCCGCAGGCGTTGATCCTCGACGAGCCGCTCACCGGGCTCGATCCCGGCGCCATGCGGCGGATGAAGCGCACCATCGCCGAGCAGGCGGCGGCCGACACGTCGGTGATCGTCTCCTCGCACCTTCTTCATCTGGTGCAGGAGATCTGTGGCCGCATCGCCATCCTGCGCACCGGCCGCAAGGTGGCGGAGGGGACGTTGGCGGAGATCCGCGCCTCGCTGCCGGACCTCGACGCCGACGCCGATCTCGAGGAGGTCTTCCTGCGCGCCACGGAAGGCGGCGGGTGAACCGCGGGCTGCTCGACCTCATCTTGTTGAGTGTGCGCGGCCGCATCGTGCGCCGGGCACGCCTGTTGCGCCAGCCCCGCTACCTGATCGCCTTCCTCGCCGGTCTCGCCTATCTCGCCCTGGTGCTCGCCCCCCGGCTCTTCGCCGGAGCGGGCGCCCGCCGGAGCTTCCCGGTCGCCGGGGAGTATGAGGACGTCCTGCACCTGGGCTTCGGGCTTGTCCTCACCCTCGCGGTGACGATGGCCTGGCTCCTGGCGTCCTCGCGGCCGGCCTTGCGGCTCAACGAGACCGAGATCGACTTCCTGCTCCCGGCGCCGATCTCCCACCGGCAGATCATCCTCTATTCCTTGCTGCGCCAGCAGCCGGGGATTCTGATGAGCGTGGTGGTGATCTATCTCGTCCGCGGCGCCAGCCGGGCCGGCGTCGGAGCGCTGGCCGGCGCCTTCGGGCTGTGGGCGCTGTTCACCCTGATCGATCTCCACCTCAAGGGGATCAGTCTGTGGAAGGCGCGCCTCAAGGAGCTGCCGCCCCACTCCGCCTGGCTGCGCCGTGCCGCCGCGGTCGCCCTCGCCGCAGCTTGGTGGCTTCCCGTCCTCGCCGGTCTCCGCGCGGCCTGGCAGACGGCGGTGCCGTCCCTGGTGCGGGAAGACCCAGGCGCGTTCGTCCGTGCGTTGGGCCGTGCGGTGGAGAGCGACCTCGCCGGTACGCTCCTGGCGCCATTCGCCTGGCTGACGCGGGGGGCGTCCTCCTCGACCGGCTTCGGCCGCCTGCTCGCGGTGCTCGCGGTGCTCGCGATCATTGTGCTGCACACCGTCTGGGTGGTCGGTTCGCGGGCCTCCTTCGAGGAAGCGACGCTGGAGCGCGCACGCCGGGAGAGCGCGCGCAAAGGGCTCTCCCGCCAGGAGCTGCGGGCGCGCAGCAGACGAGCCGGCAACCCGCACCGTGAGCCGTTCCGCCTGGCACCGGCCGGACGGCCCGAGACCGTCATCCTGTGGAAGAACCTCATGCTCCGCGGCCGGACGCCCCTGGGCTGGCTCGGCGCCTTCCTGGCCGCCACGCTGGTCCTCGGGACCGCCGCCGACGCCGTCTTCGGCTCGGTCGTCTCCGCCGTCTTCCTCGTGACCGGCCTCTCCCTGATGATCGGCATCCCGCTCCTCGCCGGCATGATCCTGCGCAACGATCTGCGCAACGACCTGCTGTACGTCGAGGTCCTCCGCACCTGGCCGCTCGCGGGCCGGCGCCTGGTGCTGGCCGAGATCCTGGCTCCGGCGGTCAACGTCTTCTTCATTCTCCTCACCGGCTGCGTGCTGCTCACCGCCGCGGTCGCCGGCGATGCCCTGAGCCGGGAAGCGGACCGCATTCGAATGATCCCGCGGGCGATCTTCGGCGGCGTGCCCCCGCTCCTCGCCCTGCCGGTCGTGCTCGCCAGCGCCCTCGTCGCCGGAATGTCGGTCACTCTCCTGTCGCTCGCCTTGCAGAACCTCGCCGTCCTGGTGCTGCCGAGCTGGATCGGGCTGGGCGGCCTCTCCAGCCGCCGGGGCACCGCCGTCCTGGGCCAGAGGATGCTGGTGATGATCGGCTACCTGCTGGCGATGACCGTCGCGGCGCTGCCGACCCTGCTCGTGCTGGCCGCCGCGGTGGCGCTCCACATCTTCCTCGAAGCGCCGTTCCACCTCTGGGAGCTGCCCCTCTTCGCCCTGGTCGCCACCGTGCTCCTCGGCTCCAAGGTGCTGCTGATCGCCCGGGTGGCCGGCATGGTCTGGGACCGGCTCGATCCTTCGAAGGAGATTCTCACCCTGGCCGAGAACGACTGAAAACAAAGGACCAAAAGGACTGCAAGGACTGCAAAGACATCCCCCACCCCGGTCCTTTGTCGTTTATGTCCTTTGGGTCCTTTTGGTCCTTTCCCCCTCAGCACTCGATCACGTTGATCGCCAGGCCGCCGCGGGAGGTTTCCTTGTACTTGGTCTTCATGTCGGCGCCGGTCTCGCGCATCGTCTTGATGACGCGGTCGAGGGAGACCTTGTGCGAGCCGTCGCCGCGCAGAGCGATGCGGGAGGCGTTGATCGCCTTCACCGAGCCCATGGCGTTCCTCTCGATGCAGGGGATCTGCACCAGGCCGCCCACCGGATCGCAGGTCAGCCCGAGGTTGTGCTCCATGCCGATCTCGGCGGCGTTCTCCACCTGCGCGTCGGTGCCGCCGAGGACGGCGCAGAGGCCGGCGGCGGCCATCGAGCAGGCGACCCCCACCTCCCCCTGGCAGCCCACCTCGGCGCCGGAGATCGAGGCGTTCTCCTTATAGAGGATGCCGACCGCCGCCGCGGTGAGCAGGAAGCGGATCACCCCTTCGTCGTCGGCGCCGGGGATGAAGCGGCGGTAGTAGTGCAGCACCGCCGGCACGATCCCCGCCGCGCCGTTGGTCGGCGCCGTCACCACCCGGCCGCCGGCGGCGTTCTCCTCATTCACCGCGAGCGCATAGAGATTCACCCAGTCGAGCACGGTGAGCGGGTCCTTGAAGCCCTCCTCGGGACGGGACGACAGCTCTTCATAAAGCTGCGGCGCGCGGCGCGGCACCTTGAGCCCGCCGGGGAGCACGCCGGTCTCGCGGCAGCCGCGCGCGACGCATTGGCGCATGGCCTCCCAGATGCGCAGCAGCCCGTCGCGGATCTCGTCCTCGCTGCGCCAGGCGAGCTCGTTCTCCAGCATCAGACGCCAGATCGGCTTGCCGGTCTCCTCACAGCGCAGGAGAAGCTCTTCAGCAGACCCGAACGGATGCGGCTGCACCGTCTGATCGGCGACCAGATGATCCTCCCCCGTCGCTCCTTCATTGACCACGAAGCCACCGCCCACCGAGTAGTAGATCCGCTCGGCGAGGACCGCGCCCGCGGCGTCGAACGCGGTGAAGCGCATGCCGTTCGAGTGGACCGGCAGGAGGTCCTTGCGGTTGAACACCAGATCGGTCGCTTCGGCGAACGGGATCTCGTGCCGTCCGGCGAGCGCGATCCGCCCGCCGTGGCGGATCTCCGACACCCGCGCCGGCATGCGCGCCGGATCGACCGCCTCGGGCGTCTCGCCTTCGAGCCCGATGAGCACGGCGCGGTCCGTGCCATGCCCCTTGCCCGTCATCGCCAGCGAGCCGAACAGCTCCACCCGCACCCGTGCCACGCCGGCGAGAAGCCCATCCGCCGCCAAAGATTCCCCAAAGCGCCGCGCCGCCCGCATCGGTCCCACCGTGTGGGAGCTCGACGGCCCGATGCCGATGGTGAAGAGATCGAAGATGCTGATCGCCATGAAGAAAGGAACCTCCGCGGGCGGGATTGTATGCCGGGGGCAAAAAAAAGAGGCCCTCTCGGGCCTTTAGGAGGGAAGAGGGAGGACGTTGGAGGAACGTCGTCAGACGCTACTGACTCCGAGCCGTCCACCCCTTCTTGAACACCATTCTCCACGCCGAAGATTACGAACAACATTACGGCGCTTCGGATGGGGCACGGCGCCGTTCCTCCGGTTCTGTAGAACAGGCGCATCGGATCATTTCGACCGCGCTTGACGGAACGGCTGCCGTGGTTTTACTCTTCTCGCGAAGGAAAGACGAAACAATAGAAGACACGGATGTCTGGTGCGGAGCTGACCCGCCAGAGCCACCATGCGCCGCAGGCACCGTCCTGCGGCATCTCGATATCGACGCGCCACGGGACCGTCCGGGGCCATACACATACCGCCCTTCTGAGCTGGAAACCGTATGACCTTCAAGCGGAAAACGAAATGGACATCACGATCCCGAACAACGAAATTCTGGAGCTGTCGGTTGCCGTCGACACCGACCACCTGAGCGCTTCCACGATTGCCGCTCTGGCGCAGGCACGCGCCGGAGCGGACGAGCAGATCCGCGCCGCCGAGCATCTCATCGGCGGGCCGGGTCAGGAGCCATGCCCGGAGTGCCGCCAACGCCTGGCCGAGGCATTCCTCTCCATCGCCGATCGAACGCGGCCGGAAGTTGCCGCGGCCCTCGCCGTACGCGAGGGGACCCTCGACAGCTCGGGCGACCTTCTGAAGCTGCTCCTCAAGACCGAACCGGCCTCGGCACAGACCCTGATGACCTGGAAACAGTGGGCCGAAGGCCGGAGGGGGCCGAGCGACGCCACGGCCGTACCGGCGGTGATCCTCGCGAGCTACGGCTACCGGTTCGACGCCGGCAACCCGGAGCTGATCGATCTGGCACGGCTCGCCGTGGCGATGGCGGATGCGACGGGTGTCCCTCTCGCCAAGACGTTCGCCCACTCCTGGCTCGCCAGGGCGCGCGGTATTCGCGGGGAATTGAGAGAGTCCTCTCGGGAGATCGAGTTGGCCTTGCGGGTGGCGGAGAAGTTGGAAGGAACCGAGCTCGTCATGGGGCGCGCCTATGCGACATATCAGGCGGCCGACCTCCGCTTGCGCCTTCGAGACTTCGGCCAAGCCAGCGAGCGGTTTGAGCGCGCGGCGGAGTTGTACCGCCGTCTCGACGTGCGCATGGCACACTGGGCAGAGCACAGCCTCGGGATCGCTCTCTCCGAATCCGGGCGGTATGAGGAGGCGCGGCAGAGCATGACGAACCTTCTCGCGGAGAGCCGGCATGCCTTGGTGGTGAAGGCAGCTCTCCAGGGTCTCGCGGGTGAGGTGTTCCCGCACTTGGCGGCGGAGGGCGAGGTAGGCCTCGCGGAGACGGCGCTCTGCTTGACCGCCGTTGAAGACTCTCCACTGCCAACTGTGCCGGGCCTGCGGGCGCGAGCGATCTGGCGCAGTGGCCGCATGGCCTGGGCCCTCGGTGCTCCCAGGCTGGCTCTCGGCCGCTACGCGGAAGCCAGAGCGGTCTTCCTCGCGGCTTCGACTGACACCGCCGGCCTCTTCGAGGCGGCCTCTCTCTCCCTGGACATGCTCGAGATCCTGCTGCGGCTCGGCGAACGGAGACGGCTGCAGGAGTTTGCCCTGGAGGCGGTGGTGACCTTCAACGCTCTCGGTGTCGATCCCGCCTGCCTCCTGGCCCTCGGGTACGTCCGGCAGCTTGAGATCCGCGAAGGAGCAGGCGGGTACGCCCTGGCGCATGCGCGTTTGTCCCTGGAGCTTGCGGAGAAGCGGCGCCTCCTCCGGTCTGTTGGCGAAGGGGGTGTACTCTAGGCGCGGCACCCCCCTTGCCCAGCGGCTCGGGTCATGGTGGGCCGAGCGCGTCTCGGTCGGCGGGGTTGAGCCGTCTGGAGAGCACGTGTCAAAGTTTCTGCACGTCATCGCGTTGGCCGCTGGGTTGAGCTGGTGGGGAAGCTTCCCCGACCTCTGGAGCCATTTCCTTTCGGCTGTGACGCCAGGAGTTTCACAGACCGCGGGAGATCACTCCGCCTGCGTGGACCCAGGAGGAGGAAGCTGCGCAACCGGCAGTTGAGTTGGCTGCCATTGGGGCGTCCTGGTATGGGCGCCCCTCTTTCCTCTCCCGCGTAGTCCGTTGCGAGCTGAAAGCGACCGTTGCAAGCCGACACCGGCTCATTGCGAGCTGAGGGCGGCCGTTGTAAGCCAACACCGGGCCATTGCAAGCTGAGGCGGACCATTGCGAGCCGGTATCGGGCGATTGCGCGTTGACGCCGGCCGTTGTAAGCCGGCATCGAGCCATCGCGAGCTGACGGCGGCCATTGCAAGCCAGCATCAGCCCATTACAAGCTGGCAGCAGCTCGTGCAAGCCGACATCAGTCCATTGCAAGCTGACATCGGCCTGCGCAAGCCGACAGCGGCTCATTGCGAGCCGACATCGGTTCGTTTGAGCCGGCATCACCCCATCACAAACTGACATCGACCCGTTCAAGACGACAACGGCCCATTGCAGCCTGACTTCGCCTCGTTCAAGCCGAAAGTGGCCCATTGCAAGCTGACCTCAGCCCGTTCAAGAAGACATCAGCCCATCGCCATCCGGCATCGATCTGTTCTGGCCGGCAGCGGTCCATTGCAAGCCGGAATCGGCCGGTGAGCGACTTATAGAGGCCCTTCGGCTCGGCCGCGCTGCAGCAGCCGGTGGTGGGACGGAAGAGGGCTCGTGGTGGGTGGGGTGGGTGGATGCCAGCTTGACCCGAGCCGCTCTTCGAGCTATAAAATGCGCAGCTTCGACTCTGACCGGGAGATTGGGATGAGCGTTTCTAGCCGACTGAGATCCGCAGCCCTCCTGGTTGTAATCTTGCCGCCGCTCTTCTTGGACACGGCGGAGGCTGCCGGCCCCGCCGCCCCGCCTGCCCTTCACATCATTTCCGATCGGCCGCTGCCGCAGGCCCTCCATGAAGCCTCTGACATCCGTTGGGCGAGCGATACTTCGGTCTATTTGTCTCTCTATCGCGAAGGCGCCGTCGAGGCGAGTGTAGACCTCGACCATCCGCGAGTCGTCAAGGTGATTCCCGGGATGAGGGAGGTCGGAGGCACTTTCTGCTCCGGTCTGGCCGCGTCGCCCGAATACCTTGTTACCCATGGCCCCCTCTGGATCACTTGGCGGAGCGTCTCCGAGCCGACCCGAAAGGAAGAGGCGTTCGATTCGATCCATGATCTCGACGTCTTTCAGGACCGGCTCCTCGTCGTCGCCGCCCGGCGTGACGACAAAGGTCGGTTTGCCCCTGAGGGTGCCCTCGCCTGGTTGGGCTCGCTGCGCAAAGGGCTCTCCGATCTGCGGCCGGTGGCCTACGATGCAAGTGGCCCTGGAGGGAAGACCCTGGGGGCGTGCTCGACCTTCCAGATGGGAGGCGCACGGTTCTTGGCCGACGGTTCGTTTCTCGTCGTACCGGGTGTTCAGCCCGGCATTCATCTCTACAGCGCGGAGGGGAAGCTTCTCCGCACCTGGGACTCGGGGCCTATAGGGCTTGACGCGGACTGTGCCAGTTTGACAGAACAGCAGATCCGCCGGTTTGCGACCCAGTTCGTCCCACGTGTTGAATGGCTCAACCAGCGGCGAACCTTGGACGAGATCCTGCCATTGCCTCAAGGGCCCGGTCTGGTGGTGAGAAGCGTTTCGGAGGGAAAGGCCCGGTGGAGCCTCAAGATCTTGCGGCAGGACGGCACGGTCCCGACCTATACGATTCCGGTCTCTGGCCAGAGCGAATTTGCTCACCTCAAAGGCGATGTCCGAGGGCGTAAGATTGTCTTCGTAATGAGCGCTTCGGAAAAAGACGGAATGAAATCAGATGTGTCCCGACTTGTCCTGGCAGAAACACCGAAATAAAGAAAGGATAAGGGTATGGCAAACCGGTGGAAAAGACTGATTTATTCCTTGGCACTAAGCGTTGGAGCGTTTTTTCTTGCCGTTCCCAAGGCTGACTCAGAATGGTTCCCGACAACGTGCGGCAGCTATGGAAAACTCGTCCGCTCAGTTTGACTCGCATTACGGTGCCTACTGCGGCGGCTACGGGGGAGTCTGCGCCGAGTGCTCGACCGGCTATGCCAGCGGGTACACGGTGTGCGTCAGCGACAGCTACGGGGCCAGTATTTGTACGGACTATCAAAACGTCTGACCGCCCCATGTGGTCGCTCCTCCTTTTCCTGCTGCTCCGGTCTGCCCTGACGCAGGACCAGTGGCGGCTGGTCGCTCAGGACGGCCATGTCGAGACCGTCTGGGGGACGCCGAGGCTCAAGGCGGAGGAGCGCGCTCATCTCAAGGCTGCGTGGGTGTGGTCCGGGGTCCGGCCGCCGCGCCGGGAAGAGCCGAAAGACATCGGCGAGCAGAAGCCTCCGGGGAGCTCGGAGCGTCTCGAGGTGCGTGTCGTGCGCGGCCCTGGCTCTCCCTCACCGCCCGATCTGGAGGTCGTGGCCGCACCTCTCGCCATGTGGCGGGAGGTGCCGGAACATCTTCTGCCGCGCTGGTCTGTGCCGGCGAACGGGCGGCTGGCCGTGCCCCGGGCTCCCGGCGAGCGGTGGCGCGTGCGTGTGGTCGGGCCTGCCGAGGGATCGTGGTGGGCGGACGTCCAGCCGGGGCTGGCCAGGGTGGATCTGGCGACGGTCGCCGCGCAGGGTGCACGCCTCCGGGTGGTCGATGAGCGGGGAGCTCCTGTCGTGCCGGTGAACGGCTCGACTCTGGAAGGAGCGGCCCGGCAGGGCGCCAACGGCCTTTGGGCCTTGCTCCGCGGCGAACAAGGTGTCCTGGAGCTCCCGGGGCTCCCGGACCTCGGGGAGATCACGGTCACGGTGGTCAAGCCAGGTTACGTGCCGGCCTCCGCTTCCGGACGGCCGAGCGAGCTCCCGGACCGGCTGCGGCTCAGCCGCGGAGCGGCACTGTCGGGCCGCATCGCCACCGCGGGAGGCGGGCCGGTCGCCGATGCCGTGATCGAGGTGGAGACGTGGTCTTCCCCTCGCGTCTCGCAGCTCTATCGGATGAGCACGAAAAGCGGAGCTGACGGCGCCTGGGCGCTCGCCGGTGTGCCGCCCGGCGAGGTGTTCCTTTCCGCACGGGCGCCCGGTTTCGCCGTTTTCGGGCAGCAGATGGAAATCCCGCCCGGGGACACGGACCTCGGCGTCTTCACCCTCCCCGCGGGTCTCACCCTTGCGGTCGCCGCGGTGGATGAATTGGGGAGCCCCGTGCCCGCGGCGCGCATCGACGCCGGTGCCAAGATTTCCGCCGAAGCAGACAGCCGGGGCGTGGCGAAGCTCTCCGGCGTCTCGCGGACGGCTCCTCTCAAGCTCTCGGCCACCGCGGCGGGTCATCTCCCTGGCAAGAGGCAGGTCAACCCACCGTTACCGGACCAGGTGCGCATCGAGCTGCGGCGGGCATTCCATGTTCTCGGCCGTTTCCTCGAAGCGCCGGGCGTGCCGGCCGCGGGCGGTCTGATCCAGACGGCGCAGGCGTCGTGCACGCGGGAAGGCCGGCTCGACGAGCGGGGCGGGTTCGAGCTGGACGTGCCGCCGGGAGAAGAGGTCACCGTCGCCTTGCGGTCGCCACGGACACGCGAGCTGCGTCTCAACCTGCCGGCCGGGGTGGCGGGAGAGGTCCGCGACCTGGGAGACCTGCTGCCGCCGGAGGGTCTGGCGGTCACCGGCCGGGTGTTGCGTGCCGCGGACGGCGGCCCGGTCCCCGGCGCCCGTGTATGGCTGCCGCGTCCCGGGGCCGGAGGAGAGCTTTTCGCCTGGGCGAGCCGCGACGTGCTGGAGACGGCCACCGGAGGGGACGGCCGTTTCCGCCTGGCAGGCCTGACGCCGGGCCCGGCGGTGCTGCGCGTGGACGCCCCCGGATTCGCCAGGGCTTCTGTGAATCTGGCCGTCGAGGGGAGCGGCTCTCCAGAGAATGAGCCGGCGGATGCCGGCGACATTTCACTGGTTGGAGGAGCGACCCTGCACGTCGTGGCCCCTGCGGCGGAGGTCTCTGCCGAGCCCGCCGAGGCGCGTGCCGACCTGCGCGGCAACTGGATCGAGCCCGACATGTTGACGGCGCCGGTGCGGGACGGTGAAGCGACCCTCCACAACGTCCCGCCGGGCCCGGTCCTCGTCACCGTGCTCGCCGGCCGCAAGCTCCTCTAAGAGCGGCACGAGACGGTTCCCGCGGACGCGGCGCTGCTCGAAGTCGACTGTCGCGGCTCCTCTCTGACCGTAGCGGGGCGGGTCCGCATCGGCGGCGCTCCCTCCGGTCCCGGACTCCTCCTCTGGCAGCCTCCGGCGACTGCCACGGCGAGCCGGATCGACACCGTCGTGTCGCCTGGCGGCTTGCGCCAGCAGACGATCTTCGGCGCCGGGAGGCCGCAGGTGGACGTGACGGTGGGAGCGGACGGCAGGTTCGCGACCGAGGACCTGACTCCAGGGCCTTGGCAGGTCTCCTGGGTCTCCGAGGCCGGTGTCGCCTCCGGCTCGCAGGTCGTCGAGATTCCCTCTGTGGAGCTTTTCGAGGTGGAGGTCTCCTACCCGGGGCTCGCGGTGACCGGGCAGGTCAGGGACGAAGAGGGGAAGCCGGTCGAGGGGGCGCGGGTCCGGGAGCTCACGACCGGCGCCCTGGCTTTCGCCGCGAAGGACGGCAGCTTCTCTCTGACCGGGCTCGCCGGCCCCAAGGCGGTGCTCCAGGCGCGGCTCGACGACTTGAGCAGCACAGTTCGGGAGCTGTCCCTCTCTCCGGACCGGGCACCAGAGCCGGTGATCCTCACCCTCTCCCGGCGATCCGCCAGTCGGATCGAGGTGCAGGTCTCCGACACTGCCGGCTCACCGATGTCCGGAGCCTTCGTGTTCCTCGACGAAGAGGGCAAGGGCGTCCGCATCCTCACCACCGCGGCGGACGGCAACGCCGCGGCCTCCTTCGAGCCCCCCTTGCCGGCGCGCGTGCGGGCCGCTGCCGTGATGGGAAGCCACTGGGCCCTGGGAGGCTGGCTGAGCTGGGACCAAGCCGAGGCCGGTCTCTCCCTGGTGCTGGCGGACGGCGGTGGTCTCGTCGTCGAGGGCGGAGAGTCTCGCGGCGCGTTGCGTCTCGTCTCCTCGACCGGCTGGAGCCTCGACCTGCTGCTGCAGCTCCTTGGCGTTCCTCCGATTCCAGCCCCGGACCGGCCGTTCCGCTTGGAGGGGCTGCCTGCCGGAACGTATACGGTCTCTCGCGACGGAGCGAGCTTGACCGTCTCCGTGCGGCCGGGCGAGCTCGCTGTCGCGCGGCTGCCCTGACCGGCCGAAAGCTCAAAGCAACCGTCCGCTTCGCTCGGACAACCGCCCGCGCCGAAGATTACGGCCCACATCACGGAGCGAGGCCAGCGAGGCCGGGCCAGGATCAGGGTATGATGCCCTTGAGAGCGGCCCGCTTTCGGGCCTCGCCTCTCTCAGGAGATTGCCCATGCCTCGATCAACCGTCTCCATTGCCGTTTCCGAGGAGCTTGCCCGGCAGTTGCCTCCGGATCCGCTGGAATGGCAGGAGGTTCTGGCGCTCGGGCTCCGCGAGTGGCGGATCCGCAAGGCTCTCGGCGCGTACGAGCGCGGCGAGGGCTCACTCGCCTACATGGCCTACCAGGCCGGGGTCTCCCTCCGGGAGATGATCCCCTTGGCCCACGCTCACGGGGTGACTCCGCCGGTCGATGCGGAACCCGGTGATTCCGCTCTGTGACGGTCGTCTCCGATTCAGGTCCGCTGTCGGCCGTCCTTGAGCCTTGGGCCATCCTCCTCTATACTAAGGCCGCCAGCTTGCCCTGACCGTTCGCGGTCGGTAAGGAGTGGGCATGTTCTGCCCACTTTTTTTGTTCTTGGGCAAGGACGGCTTTACGATCCAGGGGCGGGCATCATGAGTGAGGCGACCAAGGGCGGGGGCCGGATCGCCGAGATCCAGCCGGAGCTCGAGCAGATCGCGGATGCCGCCGGATGTGAGTTGGTCCACGTCGAGATCAAGGGGGGCGTCCTCCGCCTGTTCATCGACAAGCCGGAGGGAGTCACGCTGGCCGACTGCGAGCACGTGTCGAAGCTGTCCTCGGCATGGCTCGACGTGGTGGACTTCGGCAAGAGCCGTTATCTGTTGGAGGTGTCCTCTCCGGGGCTCGACCGGCAGCTCTTCAAGGCGCGGGATTACTCGCGCTTCGTCGGGCGCAAGGTGCGGGTGACGGTGGAGGACCCGGAGACGCGGCGGAAGAAGACCGTGGTCGGCCGCCTGGAGGCGTTCGACCTCGCCGAGGGCGCTCCCGAAGGGGACGCCCGAGTCGTCGTCGCCGAAGAGCCGAAAGGCGAACGGCAGGAAATGAGCCTACGCGACATACGGCAGGCTCGACTCGAGATCGAGCTCTAGAGCTGAAGAGACGGAGATAGGACGGAAATTGAAAATGCCTCAAGCACAGACTGCTGAGCTGAACTTGAACGAGATCCTGCGCCAGGTGGCGCGGGAGAAGGACATCGACCTCGAGCGCTGGATCGGCGCGCTCGAGGATGCCATGGCGTCGGCGGCCAAGAAGCAACACCGCATCAAGGAACCGGTGCGGGCGCGTCTCGACCGTGAGACCGGCAAGTTCGAGGCCTTCATCGTCAAGAAGGTGGTGGAAGAGGTGGAGGACCCGCTCGCCGAATGGACCGTCGACGAGGCGCAGGACCACAAGAAGGACGCCCAGGTGGGCGACGAGGTCCACCTCCCCATCCCCACCGACGGCCTGGGCCGCATCGCCGCGCAGTCGGCCAAGCAGGTGCTCTACCAGCGCGTGCGGGAAGCCGAGCGCGAGAACATCTACAACGAGTACATCGACCGCGTCGGCGAGGTGTTGAACGGCACCGTCAAGCGTTTCGAGCGCGGCGACATCATCATCGACCTCGGGCGCACCGAGGCGGTGGTGCCGCGCTCCGAGCAGGCGCGCCACGAGCGCTACAGCCAGGGCGAGCGCATCCGCGCCGTGATCGTCGAGGTGCACAAGCAGCCCAAGGGGCCGCAGATCGTGCTGTCGCGGACCGACCCGCGCCTCCTGGTCAAGCTCTTCGAGACCGAGGTGCCGGAGATATACGACGGCACGGTGGTCATCAAGGCGGCGGTCCGCGCCCCCGGCGAGCGCGCCAAGGTGGCGGTCTACAGCCGCGAGCGCGACGTCGACCCGGTCGGCGCCTGCGTCGGCATGAAGGGCTCGCGCGTGCAGTCGATCATCCGCGAGCTGCGCGGCGAGAAGATCGACATCATCGAGTACAGCGACGACCTG
>DATARD010000096.1:0-13355 GCA_036264355.1 Thermoanaerobaculia bacterium | reverse complement strand
GGAAACCGCCTCACGCGTCAGCCGGTATGCCGTATCGTAGGTGTAGTTGACCGTTCGCCCGCTACCCTCGGCGACGGAGAGACGACGTCCTGTCCGATCCAGAGTGTAGGTATAGCTCGCCTGCGTCACACCCCCATTGGTGATACCGAGGCCGGTCAGGCGATTCAGCGCGTCATAGTTGTAATCCGCCCGCACCCCGTTCGGCCGCAAATCACTCTTAAGGTTGCCGACCACATCGTATGTGTAGGTTGTCGTACCAGCCGCCAACTGGTTGTCGATGACGTTCTCCAGCCGGTGCAAGTCGTCATATCTGTAATCGACCGAGACGCCGCCGGCGTTCGACGATCGCATCGATGTCGGCTTTCCCACCAGGTCGTACGTGTAGGTGAGAGTCCCCTGCGGCGTCTGCTTCGTGAGCAGCCGGTCACGCTGGTCATAGGTGTAGGTGGTTGTCCCCGAGGCGTCGAGCATCGAGCGACGCATGCCCGTCTCGGTGTAGGAATAGAGGACGGCAGGCTCACCAAGGCTCGGGTCCGGCCTTCGGGCCGTCAGCCGGTTCATCGGGTCGAACTCATAGCTGGTCTGCTTGCCCCTGAAGTCAGTCCTCGTCACCCGCTTGCCGACCTGATCGTAGGTGTAGAGCTCCGCCATTCCGAGCGGCAGCACGCGCTTGATGAGTCGGTTGAGGGCGTCGTACTCGAAATGCGTCGTATTTCCGTTCGCGTCCGTCGTGGAGAGCAGATTCTTTAGCGCGTCGTAGGCGTACTGCGTCGTCGCGTTCTGCGGGTTGGTCACGGACAGCAGGTTGCCCACTTCGTCGTAGGCATATCTCGTGACCTGGCCCTCCTGATCCGTGGAGGTCAAGGGCCGCCCCATGCCGTCGAAGGTGGCCTCCGTGAAGGTGCTGTCGGCGAAAGTCGTCTCTGTCAGCCGATTGCGCACGTCATACGTGTAGCGAGTCTCGCGGTTGGCAGCGTCGATGAAGGAGATCCGTCTGCCGGCAGCGTCATAGGTATAGGTGGTGGAATTGCCATTCTGGTCAGTGATTTTGGCCAACCGGTCGCGACAGCCGCAGTTCGGGTCGTACTCGTATGTGACGGTCTTGCTCAGCTCATCCGTGACCGTCTTGACCCTCCCGACCTCGTCGTAGGTGCGCTTGATTTCGCTCTGATCGGGATTGGTGACCTTCACCAACTGACCTGCGTTGTCATAGAGGTAGGTGGTCGTCCGGCTGACGTCGAGACCGGAAACGGTTTCGGTCTCCTTCTGCCCGCGGAAGTTGTAGGTAAAGCTGTGAATCGTCCCGTCCGGGTAGGTGATCTTACTGACGCGGTTCGCGGCGTCGTGCTCGTACCCGGTGGTGTGCCCCTTGGCATCGATTACGGCCGTCCGATTGCCGTTGGCGTCGTACTCGTACCGCGTCTCGTTCGAGAGCGGGTCGATGACCGAGAGCCTGCGGCCCAGCGCGTCATAGCCGAAGTGAGTGACACCGCGAGGGTCGGTCATCGTCAGGATTCTGCCCATCGCGTCGTAGGTGTAGGAGGTAGTGTGGCCGAGCGGATCGGTCTTCGAAAGAATGTCGCCATAGGCGTCGTAGGTGAAGTGGGCGATCTTGCCGTTGGCGTCCGCAAGCGTCAGCGGGTTTCCGCGCTCGTTCCAGGTGAGCGCCATCAGCGTACCGAGCTCATCGCTGACATTGGAGAGATTTTGGTTGGCGTCGTACTTCAGAGTCCGTATCTTGCCGAGTTGATCGGTGGCGGAGACCGGCTGACCGAACTCGTTGTTGGTGAGGAGTTGAGTATTGTTCAGGGGGTCGGTCACCGACTTGAGATGCCCATTGGCATCGTAATCATAGGTAGTCGTCTTGCCGAGCGCGTCGGTCTCCGTGCGCTTGTTGTGATTGGCGTCGTAAGTGTACGAGGTGGTGCGGCCGAGCGGGTCGGTCGTGCTCAACAGCAGGCCATTGGCGTCATACCTCTCGGTCGTGGTGCCCGTATTATCGGGGTGCGTGATCGTCGTCGTGTTCGTGGCCAAATCGTAGGCGTAGTCGGTCGTCTTCCCCGTCGCATCGGTCACACTCTGGAGGCGCCCGTCCGCGTAGTAGGTGGTCGTCGCCTCCGTATTACCGCGCGCGTCCGTCCCCTTGAGGAAAAAGTGGCCGGAGGCGTACTCGTATAGGAGCGGCGTTTCGATGTCGGGCAACTGAACGCCGACGAGGTCACCGGACGCATCATAGCTGTAGCGGAACGTCTTGCCCTCTGGGTCCGTGATCTGCGTGATGCGGCCTTGCGCGTCCCGCACGAACGGCACGTTGAGACCGCCGGCGCTGCTCGAGATGCCCGCCGCGCTGAAGGTCAGCACGTTGCCATTGAGGTCCTGGACCGACTGCATCTTCCCCGCCGCGGTCATCGTGTAGACGCGGCCGTAGGGGTCCGTGTAGGTGTAGAGGGTCGGGCGATAGGTGGGATCGGAAGAGAGGTAGCAGGTGGCCTCGCCGCCCGACAGGATGAGCAGGCCGCACCCGTCCGAGGCGAGCTTGCCGTAGACCCCCGGCTCCGGCAAATAAGTCGGCTGATAGAGGAAGGTGAAGGGGAAGGCGAAGGACGTGGGCGCGAACTGGAAGGTGACGCGCCGCCCCGTCCCCGGCTCCGTGATGGTCACGTCATAGTTCGGGCTCACCTCGAGGCGCGGTCCCGCCAGCTCCAGCGACCAACCGTAACCGAAGTCGCCGATCCGATTGCGGTCGAGGCTGTCGTAGTCGCGCTTGATCGTGATGGGGATGCCCGTTACGGGCACGGTCAGGTCGGTAACGGACAGGGTCATCCTGCCGGGCTTGTTCTCCCCCGTGACCGTGATCATCACCTGGCTGACGAGCTGCTGCCCGTTCGAGTCGGTGGCCTGCAGGGCGATGACGTAGTTCCCGTTGGCAAGGAGGGTCGTGTCGAGCATCGCCAATGTCGCACCGGGTCCGCCCTGCGCGCCTGTCGCGAGCACCGTAACGGCAGACGGATTGCTGGCGGGCCAATATTCGACCGTCCCCTGGGTGAGCGTCACGCCCGCGCCCACCGTAATGGGCACGATGCCCGTGACGGTGCTCCCGTCAAGGGGAGCGCCGATCCATCCCTGCACGGCAGGCGGCGAGACCTCGGCCCAGTCGATGCGGAGGGCGTTCGAGACGGCCCGTAAACCGCTGATGAAGGCGGTGGCGGTGATGGTGTCCGTGCCGGCGGCGAGACCGGTATACGACGCCGTGGCGACGCCGAGGGCGTCCGTCGTCGCCCGCAGGGTCTGCGTGTTGGCGCCGAAGACGCCGATTTGCACTTCGAGGCCCGGTACCGGCTGGCCGCTGACGTCGAGGACGGCCACGGTGAGCGTCTGCGTGCTGCCGACGGTCTGGCCCGGGCTGATCGCCGGCGAGAGCGACATGGTCACCGCCGGCGGGAGCGGCACATTGATCGCCGTGCCGCCGCCGCCGATCCGCTCCCAGGGATGCGCCTCGTTGCCGCCGCCGCAGTCGGCGGGATCGATCCCCTTGGTATTGATGATCTGCTGGGTGTCCTTGTAGGTAGTGACCACCCCGGCCTGGGTGACGTGGATCTCGGGGATGTAGCCGTCCGGACTGCAGGTGGCTGGCGCATCGGACGTATCGAAGTCGTAGTCCCGCGTCTGCGTGAGAATCGTGATGCCATGCGGCTGCACCACGATGTTGTTGCCCCAAGGGTTGAAGTGGAAGGGGCCGATATCGACGGAGACGTTGTCGAAGACGATCGCCTGGTCCGAATTGTTGTCGAAGCGGATGGCGCCGGCGTCGAAGCCTGACGAGGTGCCGCCAAGGAAGGTGACGCCTGGCGATCCTTTCCAGGGGAAGGGGAAGATGCTCCCTGCCGGGCGCAGGCCGTCCGCGTAGCCGACGTAGACGGAGAGCGCCGAGGTGTCCTCAGCAAAATTGGCAACCGCGAGGGTCAGCGAGAGCGGCTGGCCGCAGCAGTCGAAGTAGTCGATCTCATAGGGATAGATGCCGGCGGCCGGGAAGTGGACGGTCACCGGATAGGTACCGACCGCGCCGCCGCTCGTCTGGTTCCAGGCTCCCACCAGCCGGTAGCCGGAGAAAGGCGAGGTGTTGGACGCCGGCGCCCTCTCATAGACGCCGCTGACGCGTGTCGCGCCGCCGCCGACGCCGAGCAGGAAGCCGTCGTTGGCGAGCACGTTGAAGGTGATGTCGCCCGGCTTGGCCACGACGAACGTGGAGGTGAAGACCGCGTCGAACGAGGCGAGCGTGCCGACCCCCGCCTGCAGGCCGTTGCCCTGCGCCACGATGGCGCCGGTGAAATTGCCCGCTCCATCCGTCGTGATGTCGGTGAAGGGCCGCGTCGTGGGCCCGACGCCGGAGACGTTGTGGTTGACCACACCTTCCGGAGGATTGAAATTGAGAGTCGGGAAGGTCTGCCGGAAGGCGGGGATATCCCCCGGCTTGGCGCCGAAAACG
This sequence comes from Thermoanaerobaculia bacterium, assembly GCA_036264355.1. Classification (GTDB taxonomy): domain Bacteria; phylum Acidobacteriota; class Thermoanaerobaculia; order Multivoradales; family UBA5704; genus UBA5704. Next base: position 8,869 of record DATARD010000096.1, on the reverse strand, counting down.
GTCTGGGAGGCGCTCTTGAAGTAGAAATTCCCCACCACGGGCCCGCTGCTGATCGTCGTTGCCAGTGTCACCTGAGTCGGCCGCACCTGCGTGGTGAACGAGTTGGAGACAGGGCCGTAGCCGTTGCCGTTGGCGTCCTGCCAGGTCGCCGTGGCGACGTCGGTGAGCGGGCCTCCAGGCTGGTTCGCCGGGATCGCAAACGTGGCGGTCGCCACCGCGCCGGCCGAGGGCGCCAGAGAGGCCGGAACGCCGGTGACGGGAACGGCGGCGCCGGCGGCGCTGTCGCCGATGGCGAGCGGGCCGGCCGTGGCGCCGCCGGTGTTCCGGAGCGCGATCGGATATGTCGCGGTGGTGCCCGCATCCGCGGTGGACGGGCCGCCCTTGGCGACGTGGACCACGGGCAGGTGCTCGGTGGTCGGACCGGAGGTGGCCTGCGGAGCGCTCACCGGGCCGGCGGCGCCGGTCCCCGTGGCGGTCGCCGTACCCACCAACTGAGAGCCCTCGATCGCCGTGAGGCGGGTGAGGTAGGCGTCGTCGCTCTCGCCCGCCTGCTTGCCCGCGGGGACGGAGACGAGCGATTGGGCGCTCACCGTCACCGAGGCGCCGGAGGCCAGCGCGGCGAGCCCTGGGAAAGCGGCCGGGCCGAGGACCACGGGCGCGGACCCGGGCGGCGTGATCGTCACCGTGACGTTGCTCACCGTTCCCGAGGGGCGGGAGGCGAAGAGCTGCTGGCAGAAGTCGACGTTGATTGTCGCCGGCGAGCCCTGCCCGCTCTGGTCGCGCGGAACCGGCTCGGCATGGAACGTGTTGCGGATGCGCGTGACCTGCGCCGGATCCAGCAGGAAGGCGGTCTGGGCGGGGCTCAGGGAAATCGTCGCCGTGTAATGCCAGGTCGCCTGCGCACCCGGGGCGATTTCAGTGCCCAGGATCGGGTCGCCGGCCGCCGGATAGACAACGCCTGCCGCCGGTACGGGCGTCAGAGTCATTCGGAGCCCGGCGGCGATCGGGGCCGCCTGGACCGGCGAATAGCCGTTCTGCGCCGCGGCGGCACCGGCCAGAGGTGTCCATTGGGACGTGCTCTGGCCGTCGTTGCCGCTGCCGGCTCCACAGTGCGAGCTCGCGGTGGTCGAGACGGCGTCGAAATAGGAGGCGACGACCGCGGCCGTCGCCTCTGTGTTCTGGGCCGTGAGGTCACCGGCCAGTTGCACGACGGAGCCGATGTTGGCCACCACCGCGGTATAGGTGAGGGAGTCGCGCGGGATTGCGGCGCTCCGGTCTACCGTCAAGGCCAGGCTGAGCACCGGTGCATCGCTCGCGCCGGTGACCGTCTTGCCCAGGTGGAGATTGGCATTGACAGCGCCGACGGGAGCCACCCCGAAGCCGAGAGAACAGAGCACGAACAGAGCCGCCATCACCAGCCTGCGGCCGCGCGGAGAGAGACCGGTCTCAAAGAATCCCATACGCAAGATTTCTCCCATTCAATTCCTTAGTACGCTGGACCTTCCTCGCAAAGCTCATGCTCACCCCCCGGTTCAAGCCAAGGCTGAAATCGCGGAGCCTCCTACGAGGCTCCGCGTCATCCCTCCATAGCTTCCTGTCTCTGGTAGCGACCTTAGGTGTTAGTACCACCCATGGTGACCTGCCAATAGATTAGGGCGAGTATTACAATTGGGACCAAGATGATCATAGTTTTCACCCCCTTCCTTCGTAAAGGATTGGTTTCACTCTATCTCTGGTAGCGACGTTCGCGCGCGGAAAGGGTCAACGAATTTGAAGGAGAAGCTATCGCCCGTCACCGACGAGCTGCAGGGCAGCCCAGAAGTACGGGGCCGCTGCGTTGCGCTGGGTCCAGCCGCCTCGGCCGTCCGGGACGCGGAGCGGGCTCCGGATCAGCTCGAGCTGGGCTGATCGCAGGGCCTCGTCTTTGGCCTCGCCGGAGCGCAGGTGGCGGTAGAAGCGCTCCATCAGCTCGGCGGTGGCCTCGTCCTCGACGCGCCAGAGGCTGGCCAGCACGGAGCGCGCGCCCGCATATTGAAAAGCCCGGGTGAGCCCGATGATCCCTTCGCCGCCGCGGATCTCCCCGATCCCGGTCTCGCAGGCCGAGAGCACCACCAGATCCGCGTCCAGCCGCACGCTCTCGAAGATCTCCCAGACCTGGAGAAGGCCGTTGTCGCGCCCCTCGGCGAGCTTCTCCGGGATGCTCAGCACCAGCCCCGAGTCGAACGGCGAGCGGTCGTCCACGTAGGCGTGGGTGGCGAAGTGGACGATCCGCGCGTCTTTCCCGATCGCCTTGGCGCGCTCTTCAGAGGCTTCGCGGCCGAGATAGGTCCGGCGCCGGTCGGCGGGAAACAGCGCGGCGATCTCTTCGACCTCCCGGCGGCTCTGCGGCAGGCGCTTCCACTGGAGCTGCCCGCGGGTGGAAACGGAGCGCAGCCGGGCCTCACCGATGTCCTCGGGCCGGCCCTGGGCCAGCCGCGGCGGGAACCAGGGATCGCCGAAGGCCACCCACTGCCACGAGGAGGGCTCGGCCGCGGTAGCCGCATCGCGCGCATCGCGCCGCTGCTTCTTCAGCTCGGCGAAGACGGTGCCCGACAGGACCGTGGACAGCGGCTTCCATTCCACCAGGTGCCGCCCGTCCTTCCGGGTCAAGGCAGAAAATGGCAGCAGGTGCAGGGGGCCGTCAGGAACGAGCACGATGCGCTTCCCCGCCGCGATCCACGGCTCCGCCGGCTCGACCAGCAGGTTGTAGAGCCTGCGGCTGAACCACTCCAGACCCTGCGCGCCGAGCCCCCGGCCTGCCTGGGTCTGCTCAATGAGCTGACGGAAGCGGTCGACATCTTTCTCGAGGGCCTGCCGCCCGATCTTGATTGTCTCGACATGGAGCTCGCGCCCCGGGGTCACGATGAAAAGGTGAGTCTGCTCCTTGCCCGTGCTGTAGGACAGCATCACCGTGCCCGGATCGAGCGCTTCCCGGACCTGCTCAAAGGTCAGGGCCTGGGGATTTTGCAGGGCGGCCAGCCGGGGAGCGGTCCGGCGCATCTCGACGGCGATCTCGTCGCGCCGGCGGCGCAGTTGGACCTGCTCACGCTGGAGCGCCTCGATGGCTTTCCGGTCTTTGTCGGGGTCGAGCTCGGTGAGCTGCAGCTCGTTGCGATCGTACGAGGCAGCCAGTTGGCGACGCTCTTGATCGAGCTCGGGAGGGATGTCGCCCGCAAAGGTGAGGTCCCGTGCCGCCAGCAGAGACAGGAAGGCCTGCGCCCGAAAACGTTCCAGAAGGTGGAAGGCTTCCTGCGGACGGCCCAGCTCCAGTTGCAGGCGCAATGTATCGCGATAGACATCGCCGTTTCGCCCGCGAACCTTGCCTTTGATCTCTTGAGTTCCCCCGAGCTCACCGATCTGCGCTTCCAGGGAATCGATCGAGAGATCCGCATACCGGGCCGCCTGCTCCAACCGCCCCATCCGGCGAAGAACGTTCGCCAAGGCCTGGAACGCGATGGTATGTCCCGAGTCCGTCGAGGGCGATGTGTCGTCGCTGCCCAGGTATTCCCGCAGGTTGCTCTCGGCTTCTTTCAAGCGACCGAGTTGGAGAGCTGTTTGCCCCAAGGTGAGAAGGATTGGCTTGCTCGCTGTGCGCTGCTCGTATTGCAGGGAACGGCGATAATAACTTTCAACCGCCGCCAGGTCTCCGCGCTCGCGGGCGATTTCCGCCAGGCCCGTCAAATTGTTGTCGATCAAATCATCTCGTATCATGGCTTGTTCGCAGACCGCCAAGGACTCGCGGAAATGGCGCTCTGCCGACCCGAGATCGCCGCGTTCTCTCGCCACATTGCCCAAAAGGCTCAGGCTCAGGGCCACATACCGGGTTCCAGGGGCTATTCGTGAGCGAAGCTGCAACGATCTTTCGAAGTACTCCTGCGCAGAGTCCAGATCGACCCGCTCAAGAGCCACGAGGCCGAGACTGTCCAATACATTCGATGTATTCAGGCTTTCCGGCGCCCGCTTCGAGAGGAGCAACAAGGCTCTCCGGAAATAATCCTCTGCCCCAACCAGATCTCCGCGTGACATGGTCACATTTCCCAGAGTGGTCAGAATCGTGTCCATCCACGAGCCTGGAGACGGGGCGCGCTCCATCACGGTCAAGGCCTGCTGACAGAGAGCCTGAGCCTGAGCGAGCTCTCCTTGGACGAGGAATATAACGCCCCGATGGAGCAGGGCTAAAGCCATTTGCAGGCTGACAGGCTGCAGCAGCGTGCTGATCGAGATCGATTTGTCGAAGTCCGTCGCCGCCTTGTTCAGATCCCCTTGCTGATAAGCGATCAGGCCGAGATCGTCGAGGTTTTCGGCTACTGCGACTCCTCCGGGAGCCCACCTTTCCCAGATGGCCAGAGACCTTTCGATCTGCTCCTGAGCCGCTGCCAGCAGTTGATTGCGTTTCTCGGGTGCCGCTGCGCGATAGCTCCGAAACAAGGAATTATCGCCCAGGCTCTGCAGGCTGCGGGCCAACTGCAAGCTCTCCCCCCAGGTGGCCTTCCTCAGCTCGAAGGCGGATCGGAATCTGGTCTCGGCTTCTTCGAGGCGTTGCTGATCCACGAAGCTCTCGCCCATCGCCTCCAGAACCACGATCCTGGAGAGGGGATCCCGGCTCTCGCGCAGCGCCGCTTCGTAGGCTGTCGTGGCCTTCTCGGGGCGACCCGCCTTGTCCCAGGCCATGGCGATGCGCAGCCAGACCCAGGCTCGCAGGCGCCAATCCCCGCTGCCGCCGGCACGCTCCGCCACCTGCTGCCACTGTGCCATCCCCTCTTCGACCTGCTCCTTGTCAACGAGCTCCTTGCCGCGCCGGTAGAGGTCCTCCATCTCGGCGGATAGTACCGGACGCACCTGGGCATCCCACAGCCCGATCGGCACCTGGAGGACGAGCGCCTCGCCCTGCCGCTCGCCGCGGAGCTCGACGGGGCCTCGCGGCGCCTGCTCGATCTTCAGCCATTGCCAATCGAATGGTGACTCCAGCGTCCCGGAAGCCGGCTCAGGGTTGGCCGGAGGATTCGCCAGCCGCGTCCAGGCGCGGAAGACGTCTCCTTCCCGGGCTCCGGCCTTCTCCAGCGCCGACGCCGTGGCCACGGTTTCGACCACGACACCCTGTGCGCTCAGGAGGGAAGGCAGGAAGAGAGCCAGGATCAGCCAGAGCCCCCAGGACCGCAAGGGACGAAGCCTCATCGCGCGCCCTCTTTCAGGCGAGCTTCATAGGTGCCCAGCTCGCGACGCTCGCCTTTGCAGACACCGTAGAGCCGGAGCTGGTAGGAGCCGTCCGGCAACTGCGTCCGGGGGATCGCCACACTCACTTCCTGGCCGGACAGAGGCCGCAGCCCTCGCGCGGTCAGGGCAGGCGCGGGAGCACCGCGGCGTGTGATCTCCAGCTCGTATTCCTTGCAGGGCTCCCGGTCGCCGACGTAGACCAGCAGGAAGAGGTGCGTCGCCTCGCCCGGGATGGCGATCTCCTGCTCGGTGCCGCGGGTCTCGCCCGGATAGAAGGTGGCGTAGGCCAGATTGACCAGCGGCTGGAGCGACACGGGGGCGGGAGGCGGCGGCGCGGGCGGGCGCTGGGCTCGGGCCTGCGCGTCCCGCAAGGCGGCGAGCTGCCGCTGGTGCTCGGCCTCCAGCGACCAGCGTTCGTGCACCAGGCGATCGATCTCGCTCCGCGCCTGGAGCTCTCCGCGATGGAAGCGCCAGGCGGCTGCCGAGAGCCCTCCCAGGGCGGCCAGCAGAAGGAGGGTCGCCGCCACGGCCGCGCGGCGGCTGAAACGGCGCGGCGGCGGCCCGGGCGCTTGCACGCCAGGCGGGAGGAGGGCGGCGCGGGCGGGTGCCAGCACCTCGGCGTGCCAGTCCTCCAGCTCAGGATCGGGAGCGGCGTCGAGCGATCCGGCGGCAAGCTCCTCCAGACGCCGGCGGACCGGATCGAGGATCTCCGTATCCACGATGCCGGTGCGCTCTCCCCGCCGCAGGGTCTCGACGCCGATCTGGAGGCTCACGGCGCAGCGCACGCTCAGCGGGCCGCCTTCGAGCCCCGCGGGGACCGGTACGTCGGCGTTGCCGAGAGCCGGGTTGGTGTCCGCGGCCACCACCCGGCATGAACCGGATGCGGCCCGCTCGACGACCAGCCATTCGACGGGGAAATCTGAGGCCTCGGCCAGCCTGTACAGGTCGCCCGGCCAGGGCTCCGGTCCGCGCGCTGCCGACCGGTCGCGCTCCTCCCCATGGCGGCCGACGGCCGCCTGGAGCGCTTCGAGGCTGCGGGCCTTCGGGTCCCGCGGTTTCATCGTGACTCCTCCCCGGAGAGCTTGCGCCGGCAGGTCTCGGCGAGATCCAGCAGCGTCTGGAAGAGACCGGGCAGGCGGTCTCGCGGAATGTCCAGGAGTGTAGCGAGCTGGCGATGGGAGGGCAGCTCCTCTCCGTGCGCGCTTCCCTCGTCCGGAGAGTCCGTCGCGTGGCTCTTCAGGAACGCGAGCAGCCGCCGGAGATAGTCGCGCGAACGAACCGGCGGCTCCGGAACCCGCTCGACCGACCGTTCCAGGCAGGTGAGGAGCTTGTGCACGCTTTCGCGCTCGTCCCAGGCGGAGGGCGGCTCGACCAGATGCACCACGGCGGTGAGGCCGTCCTCCTCCAGCCGCGGCGGAATCCCCTCCGGCGAGCACACCCAGACGGCGCGCCAGCGGGCCCGGGCGTCCTGGCGCAGGGCATCCACCAGATCGTGAAAACGGAAGACACGGATCCCCGCGGCTTCCAGGCGGTGGAGGCGCCGCTGCAGCCGGGCTGTCACCTGCCGCACGTCCCACCCCCGCGCCGTGATCAGGTCGGGCAACAAGTCGTCGTTCCAGGCCAGGACGTGCGGGCGTAGCTCGTCGATCCGGGCAGCTTCCTCGGCGGGTTCGGCACGAAAGGCGAGCACGGTGTCGCGCTGCACGCCAGGGCTCCCCGCGATCACCCGCAGCTCGCCGGCGGACAAGGCATTGCGTACCGCGCCCCGGAGCACGGTGAAGACACGGAAACCCACCGGGTCATGCCGCCTCTGGGTCTCTTGCAGGAAGTTCCGCACGTTGCGCAGAACCAATCCCTCGATGTCCGGCTTGGAACACAATTGGGCCTTGAGGCTGCGAAAGCGCTCCGCGAAGGTGAAGACGAAGCAATCAGCCACCAACTCCTCGATCGCCTCGGGATCAGCCCAGGAGGCGCAGCCGTAGATTCCCAGAAAAGCGGGAGGGAGGAACCACAACGACCGCCGTTTCAGCTCGCTGACCACCAGCCGCCGCAAGGCAACCCAGACCTCGTCGAATTCGCGGCTCTCCCAATCCAGTGGCTGCCCAGGCTCGAGGTTCCGCAGGAAACGTGTGAACCCGGAGTCCTTGCTCACTGTCTCACATTACCACAGGAGAATAAGCCCCTCGCCAGAAGAGAGCCTGCTGCCGCCAATCGCGACTCGCCACAGTTAGTGAAAAGCCGAGGAGGTTCCTCGGATGACGAGACCTGAAGATGAAATCATGGAATGGCTGCGGTCTTGGGAAGCAGGAGATCCGGCGGCGTTGGCCGAGCTGATGCCGCTCGTCTGCGACACTCTGTGCCGGCTCGCGGGATCTCTGCTGCGACGGGAGGCAGAGGGCCATACGTTGGAACCGGGTGCCCTGGTGAGCGAGGTTTACCTGCGGCTCCATGCGCTGCGATCGCCTCGCTGGGAGAGTCGCGCCCATTTCTACAACTCCGTCGTCTGCCTGATGCGCCAGATCCTGGTCGATCATGCCCGGACCGGCAAGCGCAGGAAACGAGGCGGGGGGATCCAGCATCTCCCTCTGGAGATAGCGGCCGATCAGCCTGCCGCTTCCAGAGATGAGCAGAGGACCTTGAGTGACGCGCTGCTCGATCTCCGCAGGATCGACCCCCAGGGCTTCAAAATCGTGGCGCTCCGATGTTTCGTGGGCCTGACAGCCGAAGAGACGGCGATGGAGTGCGGCGTTTCGATGTCGACCGTCAAGCGCGATTGGAGCGAGGCCCGCCTCTGGCTGCGGCGGGCGCTCACCGGCGGCGCGTTGTGAGAGTCGGTGGGCGGAGACCGGCTGCGCCGACGGTCGGGCCGGGTGACGATCGGGATGTTGAACCAGTTCGAGGTCACCGGCTTGTCGATCAGGTGGCTGAGCACCGTGTCCCCTCACCGAGAGAGGCGGCGTGACCTCCGCCTGAAAGGCCCAGCCCTGGCTCAAAACTCAAACGAGGTGCCGGCGAGCAGGACGTCGCTGTCGAACGGATGGGTGCCGACGACGCGGTTGAACGAGATGCGGCCGCGCCAATGGGCGGCGAAGCGCTGGCTGGCGCTGAGGCTCGCCATCCCTGCCAAGTGCCGCGCATTCTGCCGCTCCTCGCCGGAGGCGTCGACGATGGCGTAGGGGCCCACGCCGAGGGCGAGCGTGGTGTTCCCCTCGTGCCAACCGCGAGCCAGCCAGCCCTGCGCCGTGAAGCCGTCGCGGTGGAAGGTGCCGGAGCTGCCTTCGCTCAACCAGGCGAGGGTCCATTCGAGCTGCTCCCCATGCTTGCCGCGGAGCTCGACGCTCTTCGCGAGGTTCGTCTCGGACGAGAAGCTGTTCACGATCGTGAGACCCGCCAGAGCGGAGAGCTGGTAGCCGCGGAGCTCGGCGTTCTGCTGGTCACCCTGCTGGTCACCCTGTTGGTCACCCTCGTCGCCGCGGAAGGAGTAGCCGAGGCCGTAGAGGACGCTGGTCGTGGCCGGCTGGTGCGTCGAGGCCACGCGGTTGACCCGCACCTGGTGCACCCAGCGGTGCTCGAGCTGCCACGACAGCGCCGCACTGTAGACCACTCCCCAGCCGTG